>JBAXSK010000199.1:0-8178 GCA_037130765.1 Pseudanabaena sp. ELA607 | reverse complement strand
TGCCCAAAACATAGAGCTTCTCTAAACCTAACTTGTCTTGCACCGTCCGCAGCGCCTGAATTTGACAACCCACTCCAATCACTAACAAGCGCTTCAGTCCCGACTGTTCGATTTGCTCTAGCACGGACAAATTAGGCGAGAGAGTCGGTTTATTAACCCGCGCCGCGAGAATCTCTGCCGCAGTACGAGCAATCACCGGCATCGGACCGAAGCGATCATCAGATTTCGACTGCACACAAACCACTCCTTCCACTAAACCCCGATGCAGCATCTCAATGGCAATACTGGAAACAATCCCAGTCCATTGCGCCCCATCAATGGGATCGGTTTTGCGAGCGGCGATCATATCTTGATGTACACCGAAATATAATTCCTGTTCATTATCGAGATCCCTAGAGCGCCCGTGGGCATTAGTTTCTAGCTCATCAATATGTTGGGTAATGAAAGCACAAGCTTCCTTAACGTAATGAATGTAATAGGTATCACACAGACCACACTCACTACATAGGTCTTTGGCGGGGCGGCGTTTGTTATTAGCGAGGGCTTTGGCTTTGCGGTGGGTGGCTGTCATGGTAAAGATTTATAGTAAATATTTAATGATTATGGAAAGCTGAAAAGTTAGTTGAAGGATTAATTGACCGCATTTATAGCAATTCTCATGCTGGTGAGTTACAGGCAAGGGGCTTAAGCCCCTTGTTTAGTAAGCTTAGATAGAATCATGTGTACCTTACTAGACTGAAAACCGCTATATATGGCTTATGGTCGTCAAAGCGCAAGGATCGATAGCTATTTTGCAGTTAGCCTGACTTATCCTATCGCACGGATTGAAACTAGGTCATAGGCAAATGCCCAGCCAAAACATCATAATTTGCCGTAACCGCTAAAAACTACCCCGCGCCATTGAAATATCTAGCTCAAACGATATAACCATTGTAAAATCCGCCGCGTTTGGGGCGTGAGCAACTGACGGCGATAACTATCCGCAGCTTTACGAATTGCCTCACCGAGGGTCGGATAAGGATGCACCACTTGAGCCAGCGCATTTAAACCTAAATTATGGGTCATGGCAAAAGTAATTTCATTAATCATGTCAGCGGCATGATCGGCGACAATCGTAGCGCCTAAAATTTTGTCCAGGGGCTTGCCCTTGCGCCGTTGGTGATGAATCTTCACAAAACCGCGCTCAATTTGATCGGTTTGACCGCGATCCGTACTGCTCAAAGGAATTGTAATTGTGGCGAAATCTAATCCAGCAGCAGCGGCACTGGCGGCAGTATGTCCCACTTGGGCAATTTCTGGCTGGGTATAAATGGCATGGGGAATCACTAAATCTGACCATTTGCTGCGTCCCAAACCCCAAGGCGCAAACAGGGCATTTTTGATCACTAAACGGGCGGCGGCATCGGCGGCATGGGTAAAGCGTTGCGACAAAACCACATCTCCAGCGGCAAAAATATGGGGCTGACTGGTTTGGAGATAGTCATTAGTCCATAAATTGAGCTTATGACCAGTTTGGCTAAAACGTAATTGCGCTGCCCTAAGGTTCAAAGCTTCTAGATTGGGAACGCGCCCCGTAGCAATTAACAGATGACTCGCGAATATTTGCCCTTGCTGACCTTGCCCATCTTGATAATGCAAGACAACCCCATTAGGATATTGCGCCGAGGGTTGCGCTTCTAAAGAGATAATCTTCGTCTGACAATGAATTTCTACACCGACCTCCATTAAAGCCGCCGTAACCAATGCCGAGGCTTCTGGATCTTCTTGGGGTAATAGCCTCGCCCCTCGGTGCATGAGATATACTTGAGTACCCAGATTTTGCCATGCTTGGGCTAATTCACAACCAATGGGGCCACCACCTAAAATTATTAACTGCTCTGGTGGAGTAGTCACATTAAAGATAGTTTCATTAGTAAAATACCGCACTGTATCTAAACCGGCAATATCTGGCAAATCAGGCCGCGTTCCCGTGGCAATCACCGCCTTTTTAAATGATATTAACGATATTTGGGAATTGGGCATTAACTCAGAATGAATTACTGATGCTTGATTATTTAAGGCAGAATCCGCATTCGTTAAATTATTGACTGAATCTGGGGTGATATGGCGCGTTACCTTCAGAGTATGACTATTTTGAAACGTAGCTTCCCCTAAAAATACATCAATTCCCATTTGACTAAATCGAGTAACGGAATCATGGGGACTAATCTTCGCCCGCACTTGACGGACTTTTTCCATTACCGCAGAATTAAGTACCTTTAGAGACTCAATTCCTTGAGATTTAATCTTGTGTGCCGCAAATACTTGCCCCTGATGCAATAAAGTTTTAGAAGGAATACAACCCACATTGAGGCAGTCCCCACCAAGGGCGTTTTTTTCAATCAGGGCAATTTTTAAACCCAACTCTAACCCAGCGGCTCCAGCCGCAATCACTAAACCCGCAGGTCCCGCACCAATGACCACCAAATCATAAATCTGTGATGGCGTAGGATTTTGCCAATCTTGAGGAAATACCTGATCTTGCCAGATCTGATTATAAGAATCCCTCGGTATGGAGTGATTAGCTGGATTATCTAATTGTGCCGACATATGCTCTCAGAGTTCTGCATGGATTTTGACAACCTATTGACCAAGTATATTCCACAGTGATTACAGAACCAAGAATACATTTTTTACATATCTTAATACTTTTAAACTAATTTTTTGTAATTTAATTAGCAACTAATTTTCAGTGCTATTGGGGCTGAAGTGCATAATTATGTCAATTAGCCCTATTTTACAGCCAATAAAGTTCATAGATGTTGATCTAGATCACTGAACAAAAGATCTCACTTAAACTAAGCTTAGCTGTACAATAGACTTGAAAGCTATCGCTTCTTACCCCCCATGAAACCTATGATGAATCACAAATCTTTGTATATCATTTTAGCTGGGGCTATTTCTGCATCTATGTTGCCGTTGGTTGCTTTGACCAGTCCTGTCGTT
Source organism: Pseudanabaena sp. ELA607 (assembly GCA_037130765.1). Lineage (GTDB taxonomy): Bacteria > Cyanobacteriota > Cyanobacteriia > Pseudanabaenales > Pseudanabaenaceae > JBAXSK01. The sequence continues at coordinate 5,193 of JBAXSK010000199.1, read as the reverse complement.
GCTCAAAGAAATTCTTCTAAACCAATTATTGCCTATCGTCCCCCTAATCGTGGTGCACCGCGCACTACGGTTGGTGCAGGTTCTCGCGGTTGTCCGCAGTCCCTGAATGTGACCCTAAGCTTATTAGCTCCTAATGATCACACTGGACTTACCAGTAATGCCCATCCTAGCTTTGCTTGGTATGTTTCTGATGCTTCCCCTGTACCGGTGGAATTTTCCTTGGTAGAACCGGGTAAAGCTAAACCATTGCTAGTTAAGCAAGTACGGGCTGATAAAGCTGGAATTATGCGCTTAGATTTGCCTAAGGATCTGCCTGGTTTAGTGCCCGACAAAGAATATCGTTGGTCAGTCAGTTTGGTTTGCAATCCGATTCGACGGTCTAACGATGTCTATGCCCAAAGCTGGATTAAATTCGTACCGATCAAGGAAGAAATCTCTACCAAGTTAAATCAAAGTCAGATGCCAGTCGAGAAAGCAGAAATTTATGCTGATCGTGGTTATTGGTATGATGCCTTCAATTCCCTGAACCTGGCCCAAAAGACTCAGCCCAATGATACTACTGTTAATATTGCTCAAAAAGAATTATTAGAGCAAATTGGCATGGCAGGCATTATTAAGTTATCTGCCAGCCAGTAATTAGTTTTCTAGGGTTCTCATCAAAGTCCCCTAAGCTCATTGGCGTAAAAAATCAATGGGCTACAAGGATCTAATTGAATTCTTGGTTCATAGCCAAATATTACAAATATTATGGGAAAATAACTATGGTAGTCAGGCACTGCTTAGGTTATTTTCCCATTTGTTTTAGAGTGATGCGCCGATTACTTGAGGAAATGATCTCGTAGTATCACTGCAAAGAAATTATTACTAGGGAATTCGTGACACTGTTTATGTCTAAGCTAAATTCTTCCTTGGCTGTTGCCTATCATCAACGGACTAAATATGCCCCAGAAACATTAGCTAATAAGGGACAGGGTTTAGATTGGAGTAAACAGCCTTCTCCTTATAAGGAATATAAAATTGGGCGCACCTATGATCTTAAGCCCTATCTGCAAGATAGTAGCTTAATTAATGACCAAGCGCGTCAAGGTCAATCGGGACGCAAGAAAGAATTACAGGATATTGATACGGAAGGATTGCTGCTCCATCAATGGCAGCGCTTATCGGAATTTTTGTTATGTAGTTATGGTTTAACGGCTCGCTTAGAAACTTGGAGTGGTACACCGCTATATTTACGGGCGGCTCCTTCGGCGGGGGGGCTGTATCCAGCGGAGGTCTATCTGATTTCTGGGGGGTCACCATTGTTACCCGCTGGCTTGTATAGCTATCAAGTGCAACACCATGCTTTGGTGAGTTTTTGGCAAGATCAAGCAGTTTGGCCCAAATTACAGCAGGCTTGTTTTGCCCATCCCGATCTAGCCAAAACCAAATTAGCCATAGTAACGAGTGCTATTTTCTATCGTTCCGCATGGCGTTACGAAGCGCGGGCTTATCGGCGGATTTTTTTGGATACTGGGCATTTATTAGGGAATTTTTCCTTAGCGGCTAATATGAGTGGGTTTCGGGTTTCGCTAATTGGTGGTTTTGCGGATCATTTAATTAATCAATTACTATTTTTAGATGAAACTCTAGAAGGGGTCATGAGCATTTTACCCTTAATCGATTTACAGGATTATGCCCCTTTGTGTATGGAGCCTGAAGCTTTACCTTTATCCAAATCAGATACACCCACATCCCAGCCTAAATTTACCTCCTTGGCTTCGTCACTGCAAACCAAAACTATGGCGATAGCAGATGCAGATTTAATTGCGGCCTTGCATGAAGCTAGTAGCATTGATGTCGCCGCAAATTTTAGCGATATATGGCGTGCGCAATGGTCGAGGGAAGACTTTCGCAAAGATCCAGATACTCAAAATCAAGACCAAAATCAGGAAGATCATCAACCGTGGGATAAATATAACTTTCCCTTTTGTACTAAAGTGAAAACTAAGACTGCGCCATTTTTGTGGGGAGAAGATTTAGCTCAATTGGGAGAGACCATGTTACGCCGTCGTTCTACCCGAGAATATAGCGGCGCGGCTTTGGATTGTCTTGAGTTATGTCAAGTATTAGATTTTACCTATCAGCCCCACCATTATGAGATGCAGGGCTTAGATGAGCAACCGGATTTTTTTGATTTGAGTTTGATTGAAACTTTCGTCGCAGTTTCCGCCGTGGATGGACTAGAATCTGGCTGTTATTATTATGCCCCCAAGGCTCAGGAATTGCGGCAGATTCGCTTTAAAGAATTTCGGCAAGAGTTGCATTATCTCTGTTTAGGCCAGGATTTAGGCAGAGATGCAGCGGTGGTCATATTTCATACGGCGGATCTTTCTCTGGCGGTGCAAAAATATGGGGAGCGGGCTTACCGTTATTTACACATGGATGCGGGACATTTAGGGCAGCGCATGAATTTGGCGGCAATTCATTTGGGTTTAGGAGTCAGTGGCATTGGCGGTTTTTTTGATGATCAAGTGAATGAGCTTTTGGGAATTCCTCAAGCAGAAGCCGTGCTATATATCACCACTTTAGGCATGACGAGATAGCATTATGGAACTTCTTAGTTATGTAATGTTAGTTATGTGATCTAATTTGTTAGCCGTACCGCAATTTGAAGGATAAAATCAATAGATTCAGAACTAAGGTAATTAGATTTGCGACCACTATGGGCGCAGAATTAACTAAAATACCATAGACAAACCAGAGACTAATTCCTAAGATAAAAGTTAATAACATGGGTAGCGAAATATCTTTCGTGGATTTAGACCGCCAGATTTTGAGAACTTGAGGCAGAAAAGCGCAGGTTGTCAGGGTGGCGGCTCCATAGCCTAAAATATTAATTCCATCCATAGATTATTTAGTTCGGTAAATTGATTGAGCTATGATTTGCTATTGTGTGTGGTCTTAGGCTCTTTTCAGAACAATAAATATAAAACAATTCAAGAAAGCAATTCAAGAAAGCCAGCCATCAGCACCAGAAAATATCTAGGGACATGATCCTAATTGACTGACTAATTCTACCAAAAAACGGGCAAGATGCCCGTTCCACAAAGATCCTCGCTATGCTTTTGTTTGCTATAACTTACGTCCTAAAACAAGAAATACCGTTGCGCCATTGGCAATACTGTGGCTGGTTCGCAAATTAGTAACTCACCATCAGCACGCACTTCATAGGTTTCAGCATCGACTTCAATCTGAGGTAAAGCGTCGTTAAGTTTCAAATCCCGTTTACTGAGTTGACGGATGTGATGCACTGGTAGAACACTCTTCTGTAATTGCAGTTTTTCGGGAATACCGCCAGCAATGCCAGCTTGAGACATAAAAGTAAATGAAGTGCTGGTCATAGCGCGGGCATAACTGCCGAACATAGGGCGCATATGTACCGGCTGGGGTGTGGGAATGCTGGCATTAGCATCACCCATTTGGGCATAGGCAATAAAACCACCTTTGAGAACTAGTTCCGGTTTTACGCCAAAAAATGCCGGATGCCATAGACATAAATCGGCGATTTTGCCCACTTCAATAGAGCCGACATATTCCGAAATACCGTGGGTGATCGCCGGATTGATCGTATATTTGGCAATGTAGCGCTTAGCCCGTGAATTATCAGCCACTTGATTAGTTAATTCGGGAATGCTGAGAATGCCGCGCTGTACTTTCATTTTATGGGCGGTTTGCCAAGTGCGGGTGATTACTTCCCCAACTCTTCCCATCGCTTGGGAATCGGAAGAAATCATACTAAATGCACCCAGATCATGGAGAATGTCTTCAGCGGCAATAGTTTCACGCCGGATGCGAGATTCAGCAAATGCCACATCTTCGGGAATGCTCGGATCAAGGTGATGGCATACCATCAACATATCTAGATGTTCGTCTAGGGTATTGACAGTATAGGGACGGGTGGGATTTGTGGAAGATGGCAGCACATTGGCTTGACCACAAACTTTGATGATGTCTGGAGCGTGACCACCTCCGGCTCCTTCGGTGTGATAGGTGTGAATTACTCTGCCTTTAAACGCGGCGATGGTGTCTTCTACAAATCCGGCTTCGTTGAGGGTGTCGGTGTGGATGGCCACTTGCACATCATATTCATCGGCAACACTAAGGCAGGTGTCAATGGTGGCGGGAGTTGTGCCCCAGTCTTCATGGAGTTTTAAGCCGATGGCTCCGGCTTCTACTTGCTCGATCAAGGCTTCCGGTTGGGCGCAGTTACCTTTGCCTGTAAAACCGAGATTCATCGGGAAAGCATCGGCGGCTTGGAGCATCCGGTACATATTCCACGGGCCAGGGGTGCAGGTGGTGGCATTAGTGCCTACGGCGGGCCCTGTGCCACCGCCGATCATCGTAGTAATCCCCGAAGCAATGGCGACTTCAATTTGTTGGGGGCAGATAAAGTGAATGTGGGTATCAATGCCCCCAGCAGTCAGAATACGTCCTTCACCGGCAATAATTTCCGTGCCTGCTCCGATGATAATCGTGACCCCTTCTTGGGTGTAGGGATTGCCAGCTTTACCGATGGCGGCGATTTTGCCGTCTTTGATGCCCACATCCGCTTTGACGATGCCCCACCAGTCGAGAATTAAAGCATTGGTGATGACCAAATCCATTGCACCATCGGCATTACGGATCGGTGATTGTCCCATGCCATCGCGGATCACTTTACCGCCGCCAAATTTCACCTCATCGCCATAGATGGTATAGTCTTGCTCAACTTCGATGAACAGTTCGGTATCAGCGAGGCGGAGGCGGTCACCAACGGTGGGCCCATAGGTTTCGCCATAGGCACGGCGGGACATACGATAGCTCATAGGGTAATCCTGGGAATGGTTGATGCTAATTTTAGGGGATTTGGTTGGCTTAAGTTTAGGGAGTTAGATGGTGGTAAATTTCCGTAAAACCAGACTTAGCCTATGTCTGTGATAGAAATTAAAGATTTCTTCTCAGCTTTTTCTTTAGATAGTCGTGAAGTATAGTTTGTAGTTCACTGATGACATTGTTAACTAAGTTTATATGATGTTCACTATATCTATCGAATGTCAGTATTTCCTGACTAGAACCTGCTTCCTCACTAGAATCAATATTTAATAATTGCTTTAAAACCTAATACCTCAAGGAAATATTAAGCAGAAAATCGCCGTAGCAGTAAGCAAATTATAA
>JBAXSK010000198.1:0-8238 GCA_037130765.1 Pseudanabaena sp. ELA607 | reverse complement strand
AAATTAAGAATGGCACGGCTTGAAGGCAATAAATAACACCACCCCGTCAGGCTTTTCCTGCCACCCCTCCAAGGGCTACCGTGTACACACAAGCGAGAACCAAGAACTTCAGTTCTTGGCTAAAAGCTAAAACCCGTTGAAACGGGTTAAATTCCAGAATTTAGTCAGTTTTAACTGACTTTAGCTTTTAGCCCGCAATTTATTGCAGGGCATTCGAGATGGGATCGCACAATTTGGACTTGTGTGTACACCGTAGCTCCAAGGGAGGGGAATTACAGAAAAGATTAAAATTCCCCTCCCTTGGAGGGGTACGCCGCAGGCGGGGGGTGGTCAAGTGCTTGTAATGTGCCAAAATAATTTTAAATGACTATATTTAAAAAGTGATTTTAAAAGTAACTTTAAAAAGTCAGATATCAAAAATTACATTGAACCACTAACTTCAATGATGATTTTGATATGAAATTTATAAAGGCGGCACCCAGATTCGAACTGGGGGTAAGGGTTTTGCAGACCCCTGCCTTACCACTTGGCGATGCCGCCGCGCCTGTATCGGGCTAGTTCATGGCAAAATTTCATGTATGAAATACAGTGCATTTAACCACGGGCTAACATTATAGCAACATTAAGGGATTTTATTTGCATTGCGGCAAATTTTTTTTCGCATTGGCAACATTAGCTATTCTCAGTTGGGTAAGATTACGCCCCAACGTTTAGCCTGTTGGTCGAGCCAGCCATTGCTGCGCCAAGTTTGGACCGCTTGAAAGACTTTTTGGCGAGTGTCGTTATGTTGCAAACCTCTAGGTAAGGCGATGCCCCAACTGCGCCGCGATAGGGGCTTATTAATCATGGTATAGCGGGGACTAAGGGCTGGGGCGGTGGGTTTGAGCCACGGTAACAGAGCGCTGTAGTCACCGGCGAGGTAGTCAATTTGAGCCGATTGCAGTGCCGTCCAGCCTTGGGTATAGCTATCTAGTCCAATCATTGCCGCTTCGGGAAATTGCTGCTGCACTAGGGCAATATTGTCAGAGCCTTTAAGGATACCGATTCTTTGCCGAGAGGGTGGCACATACTGTGGGGCATGGACGATCACGGTACTGTCAGTATAGTAACCAAGGGAAAAATCGACTAAACGGGCGCGGTTGGTGGTGATCGTCATTTGGGAAATCACTAAATCCACCGTGCCAGATTGCAAGGTGCTAAGACGTTGGCGCGGCGTTAAGGGGATAAATTCCACTTTTTCTTTACTCCCTAGCAGATCGGCGGCTAGTTGACGGGCTAGATCAATTTCAAAGCCCGACCATTGCCCTTGGGCATCTTGGCTACTAAATGGCGGCGATTTGGGACTGACTCCGACCACGAGGCGACCCCGCTGCTGAATTACTGACCAAGGGGTTGCCATTGCTGCGGCTAAGTCCCATCGCAGATCGGCAATGATGATCGAGCTGATCAGCAAACCGAACGTAAAATATAGGCGCGGTATTTTAGTCATGGTGATAAGCGACATGGCTGGGGTAGTGCGGAAATTCCTATTAGTTTAAGCTTCATAGCGTTCGGCTAAATCCAGCCAGCGTTCTGTGGCGGCATCGATTTTAGCGACTAATTGCCCTAATTGTTCCGTCAGTTTCTGAACTTCACTATAACCTGTGGGTGGTTTCTCGTAGAGGCGCTTTTCTAGTTGAGCTTTTTCGGCTTCCCATTGGGGAATGTCAGCTTCTAGGCTCTCATATTCGCGCTTCTCTTTGAAGGAAAGTCGCTTTGGTTTTGCGGTATTGCCTGCATTATTGGCGGTGACGGCAACTTGGGGCGCAGGTTTGAGGGAATCTTTTGCTGCTATAGCTGCTGTGGCTGTGGCTAGTTCCTCTTCTTTTTTCTTACATTCTAGATAAACGGAATAATTGCCCGGATATTGACGAATCGTGCCATCGGTTTCTATGGCGAATACCACTTCTACGGTGCGATCTAAGAAATAGCGATCATGGGAAACCACAATCACACAGCCGTTAAATTCTTCTAGATATTCTTCTAAAACCCCAAGGGTCTGCACATCAAGATCATTAGTCGGTTCGTCTAAGATCAAGACATTGGGCGCATCCATCAATACTTTGAGTAGAAATAATCGCCGTTTCTCGCCACCGGATAATTTATGAATCGGCGCATACTGTTGGTTAGGATTAAATAAGAATCTTTCCAACATTTGCGAAGCGGTAATAATACTACCGTCAGCGGTTTTCACCAATTCTGCTACCCCTTTGAGATAGTCGATCACGCGCTGATTGCCATGTTCTGCGAGATCATCGGAATGCTGATCAAAATAACCGAAATGCACCGTTGTTCCAATATCCACCGTCCCCTGATCCGAGCCGATCCGCCCTGTAATCATATTCATCAAAGTGGACTTACCCGCACCATTACGACCAATAATACCAATGCGATCTTCAGGACTGAAGTTATAGCTAAAATCACGGATTAAAGTGCGTCCCTCAAAACCTTTCCAGACTCCAGTTAAATCCACCACTTTTTTCCCAATGCGCCGCCCCGCTGTGGTGATTTCTACCTTGCCTTGGGATTGCTTAAATTCCTGATCCTTCATGGCTAAAACTCGTTCAATGCGGGCTTTTTGCTTAGTGCTACGGGCTTTCGGGCCCCGTTTGAGCCATTCTAATTCCCGACGTAACACTCCGGCGTGTTTCCTTTGGGTGCTGGCGTTACTTTCTTCGGCTTCGGCTTTTTTACCCAAATAATAAGCGTAATTCCCACTATAGGAAAATAAATCCCCCTGATCTAATTCGAGAATGCGATTAGTTACCTGATCGAGAAAATACCGATCATGGGTAATCAACAATAACGCCCCTTGATAGCGCTTGAGATAAATCTGTAACCATTCCACGGAAATAGCATCTAAATGGTTGGTCGGCTCATCCATCAGCAGCACATCCGGTGCAGACAGCAACGCCGTGGCCAAAGCAATCCGCTTGCGATACCCTCCTGATAGAGTACCCACCTTAGCCTCAAAATCCTGAATCCCCAGCTTAGTTAAAATTACTTTGGCATCGTTTTCCAGATCCCACGCCCCTAAAGCCTCAATGCGTTGAGAAATACTCGATAACTTAGCTAACAAAGTATCGTGATCATGGTCGGTGCTACCGTGGGCTAAATAATGGGAAATTAACTCATATTCGCGAATTAAAGCCATCTGCTCGCCACAGTCGGCAAACACCTGCTCTAAAACCGTGCGCTCATCATCTAGGCTGGGTTGTTGGGGTAAATACACCACCTTAGCGCTGCTATTTACCCATAGGTCGCCACTGTCGAATGGCTCTAATCCAGCAATAATTTTCAACATGGTGGACTTACCCGAACCATTAGTGCCAATTAAGCCCACTTTGTCCCCTTCTTCGAGGCTAAAACTGGCGGATTTTAAAATTTGTTTGATCCCAAAATCTTTACTAATGCCACGTAAGGTAAATAAGGTCATAGGTTTTGCAGTGAATCGAATCGGTAAATGAATCGGTAAATTAGGACGCAGTTTAGATAGCAGTTTAGATGAGATCTAACCTTTATGGTTTTATTGGGGTACACATCATAGCCAATAAAAATAACCAATAAAATAGGGATGCAACCACTGCACCCCTACTGACAAACTGGATTTTGAGTCATACCATAATGATTTGAACCATCATGGCAAAATCATATCTGACAAAATATTTAGCAAAATATCTGGGAAAACTTTATCAAAAACGCAAAGATTAATTGCAACGAGAATAATCAGGCAAATTTAATCAAAATTTAGCCAAACTAGTCAAGTTTTCGGGATTAAGCATTATTCAGGCGACCGTAGAATACACCGCGAATTAATACTTCCTTAGGCTCTAAACCGCCCATATCGGTATCAGAAAACTGTTCGCACTCAAACACCCCAGCAATTTCGCCGCTGTCAGCATTGAGCTTGTCCACTTGCAAAGACATTCTGCCAGTGTAGGTGGTGTCATCCTTGGTGCTTTCTTTGTACACATCGCGCTTAGCAGGCAAAGCTTCTGCCGCTTCATAACCAATGGCCAAACCACGACCCTTAGGATCAATAAAGTTAGCGCCACGATAGGTGGGTACTTCAGTCTGACCCACAAAGTCAGCCGCAGAACCCAAACCCTTCAAACCAGGTTGAGTCGTGCCACGGAAACCCTTGATCGTAAACAAAATGGCCACCCGCTCACCACCAGGCATTTGCACTGTGATCGGCTGATAGTCTAAACCTTCTTTTTCCTTAAAGCTCAAGCTACCATCTTCATTGGCGGTAACCGTGGCCTTGATGTAGTCTAAGCTAGAGGTGGCACGGGTCAGCAACTTACTGCTCACAAAGTCAGGGGCTTTACGCTTATTGAGGGGTTCTTCCTTCACAAAAAATGAAGTCGGTTGCATACATAGCTCATAAACCTCCACCGACTGACCAGGGGCTAAAGGAATCACACTCCGCCCACGGGACGAACCTTGTAAATCAGGACAGGTATTGGCTAAACCTGTACCTCTGATTTGTTCATAGGTCAAAGGTAAATTTGTCCCAGCCAAAGCGCTTGGGGTAAACAAATTGCCCGCAAAAAAAGTTGCTAAGCCGATAATCAACGTTAAAAAAACTTTCGTAAACAGACGAAATTTCATAAATAACCTCTTGTCTAAAATCAAACAGTAAGACACATTAACTCGTCCATACCGGCAGCAAATATGCCAACAGAATGCGTCATAATGCGTAACAGTTTGTCATAGGGATGGGACAGTGACCATCACCCCATCTCTACACAAACTAAAAACAAAAATTTCAACCATCATATTACCGTGCATGAGGGTATTTCGCTTGGCACAACCTGAGAACCCCAATCAACATCTTGACTCATTGGCCATTAACCTAAAACTTGATCCCACTGATATTGTCCAACTGCAAGAGTTAACTGGTCAAATTCAGCAGATGGCAACTCGCTATACCGGCCAGTGCGATCAGCTTCTGGGCTTGCTGCGGGTGATTGAAGCTTTGCATCGCCATATTAGGGAGGATCTATTCCAGCCAGCATTACCCACAAGTCGCCATGAACTTTTTGCCCTCCTCAGGGACATCGAAGCTGCCGGTGGTTGGCCCTACATCTATCGCCTCAAAATCGAAGAAGTCTGCCAAAACCTTGATCAACTCCATGACCTAGAAAATATTAACCATCAAAAAAACTACCCTAACCCTAAGAAGCTAACCATCAATCGCGTCAATCACAACGACTTCAATGATCCCGATCCCCGTTAAGGCAGCCAATGGCATTTTTTTTGTAACCCTTGCCTTAACAAATCTTGATATACTTCGTCCCCCACCTCAAACGCCCCAAATCGCGCTAGGTGGGGGTTCATCATTTGGGCATCAAACAGGCTATAACCCTGCTGCCGCAAATGTGCCACTAATTTTACCATCGCCACCTTAGAGCCGTCAGGGATCGCAAAAAACATCGACTCACCAATAAATACCCCCTGAATCGTCAAGCCCAAAATCCCCCCCGCTAACTGATTCCCCTGCCAAGTCTCGAAACTATGGGCAAAACCCGCCTCATGCAGTTGCTGATAAATTTGTTTCAATTCAGGGGAAATCCACGTAGTCTCACGATTGGCACAACCATCCACCACAGCGGTAAAAGCCGTATCCAAACGCACCGTAAACCGATCTTGGTTTAAGACCCGCTGCAAAGATTTAGGATAACGAAACCGCTGATCCAAAGGAATTAACGTGCGACAGCGGCTGTAATACCACTCCACCACATCACAGCCATCCTCCGCCATCAAAAAATAGCCCTGAGCATAGCCATCAATAATTTCTGCAACACTAAACCTATCCACAGGCAGATACTAAACTAGGTATATATACTCTAAATTAGCAGAAGTTTTAAAAAACCTTAAGCTGGTACACTGCCTTGCTAACCCAATGTACCCGATTAAATTTACATTAAGATCATATTAATTGGTTTGAAATCTCTTAATTTCATATTATTAATTTATATTATTAATTTTAGACGTGCTTTAGATGCGCTGAATAGGTTAACTAAATAAATGATAGGAAACACGCCTCAGGACTAATGTTTCAAACATATTAGACCCATGACGAAACCATACTTAGGTTGTATCACCCATCATAAGCCATCGCTTACATAGTAACTTTAGTAACAAAATAACTCAGCGTGACATCAATACAAGACGTTATGTAATTTAATGATTGTTAATAAACTCTATGGAGCTATAACTCTTTTTTCTAAATATTGTAAATAGGGATTGTTGTCTTGCCAAGCTTCATATATAAAATAGAAGCATCACTTTTTCGTAAGCCTTGGCAAACCTTATGACAAAGGTGATTATTTAGGGTTGTATCCTCATATAACTTTAAGCTAAATTAGGGTTTAGAAACTAATAGACTTTATAAAATAACCCTAGTCTTGCAAGACTGAAGTTAATAAAATGCTTATAAAACGCTCATAAAGCAACGCTTATAAAATTTTTATTCCTACCTCAGAACAAAATAAAAACCTTAAGATCAAAAATTCTCACCAAGAACTCAAAATAGATAGTATTTGAGATAGATATTTCAGCTTATTGCCTGATCAATTTTTTAATCGTGACTGGTAATTTAGTATTAGGTTAGTGCTTCTTAATACTTCTGACCTGTGTAATCTATGGCTGACTAGTGGGAATAATTAGCTATAAGCTAAGATCTACCTAAACATCTAACTAAAAAATTAATAGTCAAACCCTTTCTTTATCGGCGTGAGTTTTTCTAGCTTAATTCTTTCAGTCTAAATTTCCCAGCCCAATTTCTTGTTTTTTAGATCGACAAATGGCATCTGGAGTTCTTGACCTCTCCCTAGATACTATTTGCTTCAGAGATAAACTGTAAATCGCTTAATTATATTCAGAGCTTTTTGGCTAATATTCAGTTTTGCTAATCTTTTGCTTTGTTTTCACCTCATAAAGCAAATGGCATCTGGAGTTCTTGACCTCTCCCTAGATACCATTTGCTTCAGAGATAAACTGTAAATCGGCTAATTATATTCAGAGCCTTTATATTGGCTGGCTCCGTTTTAACTGTAATTATTTTGCGGGATCACGGTGCAAAATTGCCGCATCTTAACAATTTCTTCACAATATCTCGAATCGTTGAATAACTGCGGGTGTCTTTGTTTGGCCCAGTTGTGGGTCGTGGGGATCGAGGAAATTTCCCCTAAATTGTGGATCGTTGCTAGGAGCTTTATCAGGAACCCATGACTGATGCGATAAATCACGCCCTATGCCTTGAGCGGGATGAAACAATTCTCGTGGCTGGGGTTGATGAGGTGGGGCGCGGCTGTATTTTTGGTGATGTAGTGGCGGCGGCGGTGATCCTCAAAGCAGAGGGGCGGGCGGATTTGCAACGGGCTGGGGTCACGGATAGCAAAAAGTTAACCGCTGCAAGGCGTGAATCTCTGGTTACTTTGATTGAGTCTCAGGCGCTGACTTGGGGGATTGGGGCAGCAACAGTGGCAGAGATTGCACAATCTGATATTTTGACTGCTAGCCTGTTGGCCATGGAACGGGCGATTGCGCAGTTACATCCCGCACCGGATCATTGTTTGATTGATGGTAATCAGCGGTTACGGTTTCAAGAAATTGCCCCTGTGCCCCAGACGACTTTGGTGCAGGGAGATAGTCGGTCGTTGGCGATTGGGGCGGCGAGTATTTTGGCTAAGGTGTATCGGGATCGGCAAATGGTGGCTTTGGCGCGGGAATATCCTGAATATGGGTTAGACGAAAATAAAGGTTATGGGACGTTACGCCACCGCCAAGCCATTGCCCAGTTTGGCTATACGCCGCTGCATCGGAGGACATTCCAAATTAAGTTGCCGGTCTGATGGAGGGCAAGTGCTTTTAATGGGCCCAAATAACCCAATCATCAACCTTAAATCAACGTGAGTGCGACGTAGAAAATGTAGGTTTGGTTGCGCCAGCAAACCGAACAAAAACATGAATTAACGTGAGTTCGATGTTAAAAACTAGCCCTCATCCCCCAACCCCTTCTCCCAAGCTGGGAGAAGGGGAGACAGAGAAATTTTCCTTATTCCCTCTCCCAAGAGCTACCGTGTACACACAACTACAGAAATTTGCAAATCTCATCAATTACCCCTCCCTAGCCCTCCCCTTGCAAAGGCTACGGTGTACACACAAGTCCAAATTGTGCGATCCCATCCC
>JBAXSK010000197.1:0-8306 GCA_037130765.1 Pseudanabaena sp. ELA607 | reverse complement strand
CGCTCTGGGAGAAGGGGCTGGGGGATGAGGGCAGATCTTCTATCTGCGTAAGGTGTTTAAGTAAAAGGGTAATTTGCATCACTTTTGCTCTTGCGTACTTACCGCGAATTCTAAGGTTATTATGGCTGTAGCTGATCCTAAAGCATATTTTTTAGACTTTTAGCTATGGCACAATCCACCGTGCATTTTAGAGATAATTTGCTACCATTAAGCTTTGATGCTACCGCAAACTCAGTAACCTAAACCTCACCCTAAACCTTAGCTATGGACAATATCCTTGATACTCACGCCATGCGTCGCAATCTGTTGCAGTCTCCCAACTACTTCCGGCGGGGGTTTGGGCACAAAGAGACCGCAGAAACTACCATGAATTCTGAGTATCATAGCAATTTGATCCAGACGATCCGCGATCAAAACTATGTCTATACCCAAGGCGATGTGACCATTTATTTAGCCCAATCCTTTGGTTTTTGCTGGGGCGTAGAGCGGGCCGTGGCGATGGCCTATGAAACCCGCACCCAGTTCCCCACCGAACGCATCTGGATCACCAATGAAATTATCCATAATCCCTTAGTTAACGAACGATTGCGGCAGATGAATGTGGAATTTATCCAAACCGTGGACGGTCAGAAAGACTTTTCGGGAGTAGGCAAGGGGGATGTGGTGATTTTGCCTGCTTTTGGGGCTAGCGTGCAGGAAACCGAATTACTCAACTCCCAAGGTTGCACCATTGTCGATACCACTTGTCCTTGGGTGTCAAAAGTCTGGAACAGCATCGAAAAACATAAACGAGCCGATGTTACTTCCATAATTCACGGCAAATATAGCCACGAAGAAACCATCGCCACTAGTTCCTATGCCAACCGCTATCTGATTGTCTTGAATATGCAAGAAGCGGAATATGTGGCTAATTACATTCTCAATGGCGGTGATCGCGCGGAATTCTTGCATAAATTCCGTAAAGCCATGTCAGCCGGTTTTGATCCTGACTTGCACCTAGGGCGCGTCGGTGTGGCCAATCAAACCACCATGCTCAAAGGTGAAACCGAAGCGATCGGCAAATTATTTGAGCGCACCATGATGCAAAAATATGGTGTAGCCAACCTAAATCACCACTTTTTGGCATTTAACACCATCTGTGATGCCACCCAAGAGCGTCAAGATGCCATGCTCGAAATTGTGGATCGCCCCTTAGATTTGATGATCGTCATCGGTGGTTATAACTCTTCTAATACGACTCACCTCCAAGAAATTGCCATCGAGCGTAATTTGCCCTCCTATCACATTGATACGGCTCAGAGCATTATTTCCGCCGCCGAAATTTCCCATAAGCCCCTCGGCAAACCCATTGAAATTGCCCACAACTGGCTCCCTGAAGGCAAAATTACCATCGGCATTACATCCGGCGCTTCAACCCCAGATCGCGTCGTCGAGGAAGCGATTTTGAAAATCATTGCCCTGCGGAGCAAATAATTGTAGCTTGATCCATCAGGGTGAGCAAGCCGTCTTGTAGTTAGGATGGGCGATCATACAAAACAAATGGGCAAAGCTTACCCCTAGATCATTAAATAGATATAGTCAATCAAATTAAGAATGGCACGGCTTTAAGGCACTAAATAACACCACCCCGTCAGGCAAAGCCTGCCACCCCTCCAAGGGAGGGGAATTTTAATCTTGTCTGTAATTCCCCTCCCTTGGAGGGGTACGCCACAGGCGGGGGGTGGTCAAGTGCTTGTAATGTACCAAAATAATTTTAAATAACTATAGCTAAATCTGTGGCATAATCTGCTATAATATGGCGACACTTGGGGAATTAGCTCAGTTGGTAGAGCGCTGCAATCGCACTGCAGAGGTCAGGGATTCGAATTCCCTATTCTCCATAGCTAAATATCACTTAGCCAAAACCCAAGTATCTTTGCTGCCGCCGCCTTGGGATGAATTAACCACCAAGGAGCCGCGTTTAAGGGCAACCCTAGTCAACCCGCCTGGATTGACCACGATATTTTTGCCATAGAGAATGTATGGGCGCAAATCAACGTGACAGCCATAAATCTCACCATCAATCAATGTCGGTACTCTAGATAAAGCTAGGGTGGGCTGAGCAATATAATTGCGGGGCGTAGCTTGGATTTTCAAGGCAAAAGCTTCTCGTTCTGCTTCCGTGGCATGGGGCCCCACTAACATTCCATAGCCCCCAGACTCATTAGCCGCTTTGACTACCAACTTATCTAAATTCTGTAATACATATTCTAATTGCTTCGGTTCCCAACAAAGATAGGTGGGCACATTGGCTAAAATTGCTTCTTCGCCTAAATAATAGCGAATCATCTCTGGCACATAGGCATAAATTACCTTGTCGTCAGCTACCCCAGTGCCCAAAGCATTGGCGATCGCGACCCGTCCTTGGCGATAAACTTCCGTTAAACCTGGAATGCCCAAAAAGGAATCCGGTCGAAATACTAACGGATCAATAAAATCATCATCAATGCGGCGATAGATCACATCCACCCGCTGCAAACCTTTAGTGGTGCGCATCTTCACATAGCCATCACTGACAATTAAATCTCGACCTTCCACTAATTGAATGCCCATTTGTTGCGCCAAAAAGGAATGCTCAAAATAGGCAGAGTTATACATTCCGGGAGTTAGCACTACGACGGTCGGCTCTGTAATATAACTTGGCGCTAAATGCAATAAAGCTTCCAACAAATAACTGGGATATTCTTCCACCGGCTGAATTGACATCTGCCCAAAAATCTGCGGAAAAGTACTCTTCATCACCCGCCGATTTTCTAGGACATAGGATACCCCCGACGGACAGCGCAAATTATCTTCCAATACATAAAATTGCCCATTACCATCACGCACCAAATCTGTGCCCGTAATATGACACCAAATGCCCTGGGGTGGTTTCATATCAAGGCACACTTTTTGATAACCCGAAGCCGATTCGATTAATTCTCGCGGAATCACCCCATCCTGTAAAATCTTTTGCGCTCCGTAAATATCCTGCAAAAAGAGATTTAATGCCTCAATGCGTTGCTTTAATCCCTGTTCTAATTGCGTCCATTCCTGAGCCGAAATAATGCGCGGAATGACATCAAAAGGCAAAACCCGTTCCGTTCCCTGATCGTTGCCATAGACATTAAAAGTAACCCCCAGTTTAAACATGGTGTTACTGGCGGCTTGACTGTGATGCTGCAATTCAGTTTTAGACAAGCCTTCTAATTTTTCGATTAACTGCTGCGCCTCAGTCCGAGCCATGCCCTGCTCCACAAATAGCTCATCATAAAAACCTGCGGGGTCGTAATTTTTAAAGTCAATCATGGCTCGGCTCCTTACTCAAACAGTTTAATCGCGAAATAATTCAGACATGGCATCACGATGATCGCACCAGATTAGAGCCATTACCACACCTGATAATCTTCATCAATCCAAGATTCCGGTGGGGCAGGCGGCGTAATATTTTGCGGTCTAAAATCCTGTGCCATCAAATCATCAGATTGATCTCTATCATTGAAGTCCGCCGCTGATGGTGTAGATGGTGACGATTTTGGCGGTAAGGCATTAGGGGGCTTAGCTGGAGCTTTGGCTTTGTCCTTGGTTTTTTCCCGCTTGGCCCGCCCTGGATTGCGCAAACTCTGCAAGCCCGTTGTCCCCAAGGTTTTGATCGCCGTTAAAGCACTGCGAGTCACCGTAGAGGCATTATCAGCACTACGGCGCACCGTTTGTAAACTTTCATTAACTTGTTTGACCGCTTCCCCAGCACTCTTGGCACTCTGGTTTAACTCTTCGCCCAATTCGGTAATTTCTAAACTAGTCAGGCGAATCGCTTCTAAGGTTGGCGGTAATTCCCGAGATAAAGTTTCGGCTAATTTACTGACACTGCGCCCCGCCTTAGCCAGTTCCTGAAATGCAGGAATTGCCGTGAGTAACAAAATCGTAAAACAAACCACGACCAATAAAAAGGAGCAGCCCAGTAACAAAATTGGCCACACTGGCATCACCCTAGTCTCCGTTATTCAGATTTGCTAAGAGTTTACGCAACTGCCACAAAGTTAACGCTTACATTTAATCATGATCTCGCAAAATCCTTGTTTTGCATACCTCTATAGTAAAAATGGCGGTCTAAGCTGAATGTAAGCTGAATATTTTTTAGACCTAGCCGTACCATGAGCAGGCAAGATGCCCGTTCCACAAGATTTTTCTGATTAATACTTGTCCCTCCAGCAATGGCTGTAATATGTCTCCGCTTCCCACCTCAACGGCGGCGTTTACTAGACTTAGTTTCACTGCGTCGGGGACGAAACCCTAGCCATAGCCGTCGCCCAAACCGTAATGCCTCCATAATTCCCGCCACAAAAGCCGTATTCTTCTGCCAATGGTGCTGCAACTGCCCGTAATGCAGCGCCGCCAATTGCACCCCCTGATGGGCCAGATAAATTGCGGGTGGCGAACCGCCCAAACCATCTTGACAAGCCATAGTCCAGCTATCAACAGCCACCACTGTCGCCACAAACATTTGCCGCAAACACCACATCTGCCACGCCAACCACAGCAGCACCGCTGACAATAAACAATGGATAACAATTACGATCCAAATCAGCATGGCGAAAAATTATGGTATTAACAAACCGTTAACTAAAGTCTAAATAACAGACTATCATCAAAATTTATGATACAATAAGGAACTATTGAGACGCACAGTAAAACCTTGGCACAAAGTTCTACCTCAGTTTTGCATCCATTTCCCCACCTGTTGATTCATGCCGATGAAGGACAACAGATGATTCCTTTGACCAATGCCGACTATTGGACTATTGGTAGGGGCTACGATAACTCTATCGTACTTACGGATAAATGGGTTTCCCGCCACCACGCCACACTACAATTAGTGGGGGCTAGACCTGAGTTTGAAAGTGGCTCTTCGTTACGCAGTGACCCCCGCACCCGCGCCCTGAGTCCTGAAACTGGTAGTTTTTATCTAGTGGACTTAGGCAGCCGTAATGGGTCTTTTGTGCGCGGTCAACGGGTTTCATTCCCGATTTTGCTCAAGAGTGGTGATCGCCTTACCATTGGCAAAACCGAAATTGATTTTTATACCCCTTACAAGCCTCAGCCCCACCGTCCTTCCCACGATAATCGCCACCTTTATCAACAGCCGACGGCTCCCGTATCGCGGTCTAACCTGACCCCATCGGAAGAGCGGGTATTTTGGCAAGTGGTGCAGGGTTTCACTAATAAAGAAATTGGTAAGCGGTTACAGATTAGTCCGCGCACAGTGCAAACTCACCTCAGCAGCATCATGACTAAGCTGAATCTAGAAAATCGTTCCCAGATTGTGCGCTTTGCTTTTGAGCAGAGTTATTGCCCCAATGGTGACGGCCCGACTCCTCCCCCAGCATCAGACATCACCACCACCGTAGAACCGCCTAAGGTTGAACCTAATGATTAACTAGGTTTGATTGAGATTTAATTCATGATGCCGGTAATTTTATGGTTGATGGTTTAATTCCCCCAAAGCGTTGTTTTGCCTATTTGACTTCACCGGAAATCGCGGCTTTGCCAAACAAGCAGCACATAGTTTTGGTGCAACCATTAGGCGCAGTGGAACAACATGGGCCCCATCTGCCGTTAATCGTGGATGCTGCTATTAGCATGGGAGTTTTGGGGCAGGCATTGCAGCAGTTAGATGCTATTGCGCCTGAAATTCCTGTTTATGCTTTGCCACCGCTATATTATGGCAAATCTAATGAACATAGCGGCTTTGCGGGGACGATCACCCTCAAAGCAAACACCTTGATGGCTGTGTTAACTGATATTGCTGAAAGTTTGTATCACAGTGGGTTTCGTAAATTAGTTTTCTTTAATTCCCACGGTGGGCAACCGCAGATCTTGGAAATAGTGGCGCGGGATTTACACGAAAAATATCCCGACTTTGCTTTGTTTCCTTTGTTTACTTGGCGTGTGCCTAATGTGTGTGGCGAGTTACTTACGCCGCAGGAATTGGAATTTGGGATTCACGCTGGGGATGGGGAAACTAGTTTAATGTTGGCGCTATATCCTGAACTGGTGAAAATGGAGCGGGCGGTGTGCGAATATCCGGCTAATTTGCCCCAGGTGACGCGCCCTGACAGTTTGCTGTCAATGGAAGGGGCGAATCCTTTTGCTTGGGTGATGCGTGATTTAAGCCAAAGCGGAGTTTTAGGTGATGCGACGGCGGCTAATTTAGAGAAAGGGGAGCAAATTTTAGCCAGTTTGGCGGTAAGTTGGGTGCGGTTATTGGTAGATATTTATGAGTTTGGTAGGGCTTGATCCAATACATTAAAGATTAGTCGCCCATCCCCTCCCTCAGATCAATCAACTTAATGAATTTAATAGAGTCTATACCGGATCTTGCGCCCTTATGGATTTCTTTGCGCGTCAGCTTTGGGGCAACGGTAATTGTAACTATCTGCGGTACTTGCGCCGCCTATCAGCTTT
The DNA here is from genome assembly GCA_037130765.1 of Pseudanabaena sp. ELA607. Lineage (GTDB taxonomy): Bacteria > Cyanobacteriota > Cyanobacteriia > Pseudanabaenales > Pseudanabaenaceae > JBAXSK01. The sequence goes on along the minus strand of JBAXSK010000197.1, from coordinate 1,823 downwards.
ATAACTGCCGTCGTCCCTATCGTTCCCTAATCGAAGGCATCTTATTAATTCCTTTACTTTTACCGCCAACAGTAGTGGGCTTCATTCTATTATTAATTTGCGGTAGAAATAGTGTGATCGGTCAGGTTTTAGCCCAATGGGAATTACGCTTAGTTTTTTCGTGGTATGGGGCTGTAATTGCTGCTGCTGTGGTAGCATTCCCTTTGATGTATCGGGCGGCGGTGGCGGCTTTCAGTCAAATTGAACCATTGCTATTAGATGCGGCGCGATTAGATGGCGCTTCCGAATTAACGGTGTTTTGGCAGATTGCCTTACCTTTAGCCGCACCAGGACTGATGGCAGGGATTATTTTAGCCTTAGCACGGGCTTTGGGAGAATTTGGCGCAACTTTAATGTTAGCTGGTAATATTCCTGGACAGACCCAAACCATTCCCATAGCGCTCTATTTTGCGGTGGAAAATGGCAATTTTCCAGAGGCTTGGTTTTGGGTTGCAGTGGTTTTGGGTTTATCTATTGGGGGGATTTTGGGTTTAGAATATTGGTCAAATCATGGTGACTCTCAATCATAATTATGCTTCCTATAGTTATGTTTGGTTCAGTAATTATGGCTGATTTAGCGCTAGATTTTGCAGCGCTTTGTCTAAGGCTTGGGTCAGTTCTTTGAGATGGAATGGCTTGCTGATAAAATCCTGCATTCCTGAATCCATACAGGATTGACGATCTTCTTCACGGGTCTGCGCTGTCATTGCGATGATATACGGCTGATTGCCCCAAGTGGTGCGGATGGCTTGAGTAGCTTCTAAACCATTCATCTCTGGCATTTGCACATCCATTAAAATGACATCGTACATTTGTTGTTCTAGAGCGGTGATGACTTCTTGACCATTATTGGCTACGGTGGCATGATAGCCCAACTTCTTTAATGACCATAAAGCTACTTTTTGGTTAATCGGATTATCTTCCGCTAATAGAATCTTAATTGTTGCTGATTTGGCGGAATCTTGATGAACCGGTATGGTGTTGCTAGAACTAGCTTCATCAGAGAATGAATCATCAGTTATTGCAACGTTAGTTTGAGATTTTGGCGTAATTTGGTGGGTAATTAATAGCTCATGCTCCTGAGCCGCTAAAGATTGGTTTAGGGATGCATCAGGAGCAGTTTCTAATAATTTGACATAGGTAGAATACAGCACAGAAGGTCTAATTGGCTCTAGAATCATGGCGACATATTTATCTTCTTGGAGCATCTGGGCAGTAATTCCATGATCTTGGTGATGGGAAGTAATCAAAATAATTGGTAAATTCAGTCCAATCTGGATACTCCGCACCTTGCGTAACCATGTGCCATAGTCAGAGAATTGTTTAGTAAGAACTATAATTCCATCCAGATCGGATTGTTCTTTCGGTAAATGGGAGAGATATTGCCAAGCTTCGCTCAAATTAGGCACGGAATGAAAATTAGTCTGCCAGAAATCTAATTGGCGCAGCATAATTTGTAATTTGAGTTCCGATCTGCCAATTACCAGCAAGGTTTTATGCTTGATTTTGTCACCGTTGATATAAGCGGGGATTTCCTGACCAAGTTCGATTATGTCATCTTGAGGAATGGCACGAGCTAAAATATTAAAGCTAAAAATGGAACCTTCACCTACGGTACTAGTGACACCAATATTGCCGCCAAGGAGTTCACATAATTCTTTGCAAATAGCCAATCCTAAACCCGTGCCGCCATAACGCCGCGAAATAGAATTATCTGCTTGACTAAACGGTTGGAATAAATTCTCTAAACTTTTCGCTGCAATGCCAATCCCAGAATCTTGAAT
>JBAXSK010000196.1:0-8319 GCA_037130765.1 Pseudanabaena sp. ELA607 | reverse complement strand
AGAAGGATGGCGCTGCTGCTCCTGATGCTAAGAAAGATGGCGCTGCTGCCCCTGACGCTGCTAAGAAGGATGCCGCTCCTGCTGATGGCATGAAGAAGAACTAGAAATTTAGTCGCTAAGGTTTATGCCTAAGTGCTTTATTTTTCGGTTTTGACAAATAGCTTAGCTAATTAAATCCCTAATCAAAGGCAAAAGCCTCGTAACTCTAATCATGGTTGTGAGGCTTTTGCTTACTTTTATAGTCATTTCAAATAATTCTGGTACATTACAAGCACTTGACCACCCCCCGTCAGGCTTTGCCATTCTTAATTTGATTGACTATACTTATTTGCTTGGATTGATCTATCAGATTACCCAAAGCAAATTTAGGGATACCAAAACATCCCTTTGATGCCTTCAGGGTCAGCATTAAAACCAAGGCGCTCGTAAAATTCCACCACTAACGCATCAGAAAATAAGCTGATATTGCTAATATCACAGCGCCGTAATTCGCGAATCATTTCTTTCATCAAAGATTTCCCCAAGCCCCTACCTTGAAACTTGGGGTGAATCACCACATCCCAGATGGTGGCATTAAAAGCATGGTCAGAGGTGGCTCGGGCAAACCCAATTAAGCGCCGATAGCTGCCGTTTAATTCCCAGATTGACAGCACCACAAAACTATGATGCAAGGCGACACGCACTTTACGAATAGGCCGTCTGGCCCAGCCCACAGCATCACAAAGCTCCTCTAGTTCATACAGATCGATGTCCTTTTCACTACTGAAGTAAATTGGCCCACTTTGGTTAGGTACGGGACGCATTTTGTATTTGCGCACGTACTCGTTGGCGTTGACACTAAACAGATTGTTCCAGAAACCCATGCGTAGTTATAGGAATAGTTAAATCAGCTTTGGCACAGAAATAGTGGACTTGAAATTTTCATCTGAGGTCTTAGCTGCCACCGCTAAAGTTGCCGATGAGTGAGGTGAGACATTGGTTAAACCATTGCAGCAAGATGATGCTAGGGAATTAATCCTAAATTCATATTGGGGTTATTCCGGCTTATGGCGCTCTCCCTCAAAGAGAATTGCTGAAAAATTGCGATTCCCCGCAGTGATGCCCAATTAAGTCCCACAGTTAGCTAGCCTTTTCATTAAAATAAATTCCTTATCAATACTACACTCACCCTAAGCCCTAGAACTAATCTAATTGATCTTTCCTACCTGAGCATTTGCGCTGAACTTTTAGCTTTTTTAGCTTAAAATCGCTCCCCTTGTGGTGTGGGCTAGCCTGCTCATAGCTTGATTATGTTGCAGTTAACCGAGCCAGCCTTCTAAGCGGTGCAATTCCTTGAGGGTGGGGCTATGGTGCTGCACAATCTGATAGCGGTCAGCCTGTGGCTCGGCAAGGGTTAACTCAACTTCTCGGAGCAGATCGCCTTGAAAAAAGCTCAGACTAATTATCTGACCTGCGCTAAAGTCCCGCAGGCGATCGGCAAAACTTTCACTAGTCACCCGCAAGCCATTAATAGCAATAATGTTATCTGTGGCACTAATACCAGCTTTCTGCGCTGGGGAGTGGGGATCAACGTTACGAACCAAAGCTTCACCGGCAGTATTTTTTAAATTCACCCCACTATAGGGAGGATTTTCTTCATTGCCATAAATATTCAGCCCCAAACCAAAGGGAGCCAGATAGGTGGCATAGTCGATCTCATCCGTACCATAGAGATATTTTTGCCAAAATGCTCCTAGATCTACCCCAGCCACCGAATCGATAATGTCGTGTAATGCAGCCTCGGTAAAGCCTTGAGGGGGAATAGCTTGGCCATATTTCTGCCACAGAATTTGTAATACATGATCAAGGGATTTGCCATTATCACTCAGGGCCCTGATGTGCAGATCTAGCACCAGAGAGACTAATTCCCCTTTGAGATAATAAGAAATTTGGCTATTGGGGCTGTTGGCTTCGGGGCGATAGAGTTTAATCCAAGTATCCCAGCTTGAATCATAGAGGCTCTGCATCTTGCGTCCAGGGGTATTTTGCAGTCGGGTGATGCTATCGCTAACTAAGCGTAAATAATGTTGCCGCCCGTAGATGCCAGCCCGCAGCGGAATTAGCTGGTCATAGTAACTGGTAGTGCCTTCAGAAAACCATAGGGAGCCGGTGTAATTTTCTTGGCCATAGTCAAAGGGAATTAAAGCTTGGGGCTTAATACGCTTGACATTCCAAGTGTGAAAAAACTCATGGGCCACTAGATTGATAAATCGCAGATAGCTATCTTCCTTCCGAAAGCCAAAGCGGTTATACAACAAGGTGCAGCAATTTTCGTGTTCGAGACCGCCATAGCCATGACCCGCCGTATGCAGCAAAAACATATAACGCTCATAGGGCAAACCGCCAAAAATCTCGGCTTCAGTTTCAATGATTACCGTGGTATCAAGCAAAATTCGCGACACATCAGCATTGTGGCTGCCCCAAATTACTAAATCATGGGGTTTACCGGCGGCCATAAATTCATAGCGCTCATGAATCCCCACTTCCACAGGATGATCTACCAACGCATCAAAATCTTTCGCCCAGAAAATATTTTGCGCTCTTATTTGTGCTTGATGCCCCTCTTCGGTTGGGGCCAACTTAGTCGCAGGGGGCAAAGCCGTAGCCACTCGCCAACCCTGAGGGGCATTGATTTCTAGGGTATAAGGATGGGCTAAATCATCCCCGACCCACATAAACGTGGCTGCACCATTAAAAAAACAGTGGGTATGATCTATATGGTTCGTCCGCACCGTTAGCTCATGGCAGAAAATCTGATAGGTCACCACCACGGTAACCCCCTCCCTCAGCCCCCCTGCGGGTAAAGTAATTTGCCAATGATTTTTACTGACTTTCTGCCAAGGTAAAGCTTGTCCTGCCCCATCAGTGACCTGAAAACCTTGCAGTTGCTTAGCATATTCCCGCACCAAATAAGACCCCGGAGTCCACACCGGCATATATAAATCTAGCTGCGGCTGCGTCCAAGAGCCAAGGGTCATCGTGACATGGAGCAAGTGAGTATGAGGTTCAGGAATTGCCACCTGCAACCGCCAAGGCTCCACTACCCCATGATCTAAAGATCCTACAGTTACCTCAGCCGAATTAATCTTGCTTTGCATTCGGTCTTACCCACATAATGGTTTACGCTAAGAGAGAAAATGCATACAATGAGCATACTGTCATCTGATGCGCTGATGGAGATGCATTGATTTACTCTCTTGCCGGACTATGATGCTAAATATCATAGCTTTCGGGAGCTTGCTAAACACAACCAGCTAAACACAGCTAGATTAATGTTTCACTCCAGATTTAAGTTACATAGGAGTTAAATCAATTACAACTTTTCTTGTTTTGATGAAACATAAATGTTAATGACAAATTTAATAACAAACCTTTATGGCGTGGGCATCTTGACTGTGGATGACCGCATCATATAGACGAAATAGCTTGTTGATTAAATTGTCAATTAAATTAATGAGACCCCATAATTAAACCCTATTCAGTTCAATAATTTTACTCAAGGATTAAGGGCAACCCAAGAAATTAAGATGCTAATCTACTCTAATCTTCGGTGAGCTAAACCTTGAGCCAGCTAAATGGGGCGATGCAGTGATAACTTTTGGTTCAACCAAAACCCTTAGTTAAACTTAATATTTATAGCCATGAATTATGAAACGAGACATAAAGTTACATCTGTAAATTAACCCCAAACAGAATAGTCATGCTTGAGATGGTAATACGGAATTTACTAGTTAAGCTATAAATTTGAGCTATAAATTATTGAGAGAAGCTAGCCTAGATTACTAGCTTCTCGTCATTACATCACATCGCCTTCAGCGTAATCGATGCTTTGGTAAACCCCACTATAAAACTAAGCTGCCAGAAACATGCTGTCAGATCCCCCTTCTCGCCCTAAAGAAACTGCCAATGGCAATGGTTTCATAGAAAATAACGATCGTGGCAACGATCATCGTGCTGAGTATTACTTAAATTTGCACCGCGAACTGGATAAGCTCGAAGATATTATCCTCGAAAGTGGACCGCGCATCATTGGCCGCACGGTGATTGACGAAGAACAAGTCTGTCAACAGATTGATCACGTGCGTTTATCCGTGCCTGAGTCGATTGCCCAAGCCGAAGAAATTTTGCGCTATAAAGAAGATCTAGTGGCCCAAGCCCAACAGTATGCCGAAGAAATTGTGCAAGCGGCGGAGCGTCGTGCGAGCCAACTGGTGGCCGAGTCAGTAATTTTGCGCCAAATTGAACAGGAGGGTAATCAACTCCGTCGCCAAGTGCAAGCCGAATGTGACGAATTACGCAATCAAACCCTCAATGAGGTCAACCAAGTACGCCGCCAAGCCCAAAAAGACCTCGAAGCCATGGAGAAACGGGTGACAGAGGAAGTCAAAGAAATGCAACGGGGGGCAGATGACTATAGCGATCGGGTTTTGGGTAGTTTGGAATCTCAGCTTTTAGACGTGTTGAAAATTGTCCAAAATGGTCGCCAAGAGCTACGCCGCTAATCCACTAGAGTTGATTGCCGATTGCCCAGATCATAGATACTGTTGGCCAAACTTGAGTTAAAAGCAGCAAATTCTAGCTCATTTAATTTAGGTTGCTTAGCTAAAATTGGACTTAACTGAAGCTGCCCTGCCTTACGGCGCAATAGCTTGCACCATATATCTATCAACTTAGCTATATCATGACGTAATAGATCATGCTAAGTTAAGTTTAATTAAGAATCTTTGATAAAGGGCTGCTTCTTTTTATGAAATCTTCGTGGAGAGCGTTACTGCTAGGGCTGATCCCCGTTGCGGTTATTGGCTTTTTTGTCTGGCAAACCGTAGTGTCTCGTCCGGCGCAACCGCGTCTGAGTGTGAATGCTGCTAATAGTCGTATTTCCTATGGACGCTTTTTGGAATACCTCGATGAAGGGCGCGTGCGTAAGGTAGACATTTATGACGGTGGCCGCACGGCAATTGTCGTAGCAGCGGATCCGCAACTCGAAGATCGGGAGCAGCGCTCTAGGGTAGATTTACCCCTTTATGCCCCAGAATTGCTGGATAAATTCAAGGAAAAAAGTGTTGATTTAGCGGTTTATCCTCCTAGCAACAATGGCGCGATTTGGAATATTGTCAGTAATTTACTGTTCCCGGCGGCTTTGTTGGTGGGCTTGTTTTTCTTATTCCGCCGTTCTAATCAGGTGGGTGGCCCAGGGCAAGCGATGGATTTTGGTAAGTCCAAGGCGCGGTTTGCCATGGAAGCCAAAACTGGGGTTTTGTTTGAAGATGTAGCTGGCATTGAAGAAGCCAAGGAAGAATTACAGGAAGTAGTTACTTTCCTCAAAAAACCAGAGCGTTTTACGGCGGTGGGGGCTAAAATTCCTAAGGGCGTTTTATTAGTTGGCCCTCCTGGTACAGGCAAAACCCTTTTAGCTAAGGCGATCGCTGGAGAAGCGGGCGTACCGTTCTTCTCAGTTTCTGGTTCTGAATTTGTGGAAATGTTTGTGGGTGTGGGCGCATCCCGGGTGCGTGACCTGTTCAAAAAAGCCAAAGAAAGTGCCCCTTGTATTATTTTCATTGATGAAATCGATGCGGTGGGTCGGCAACGGGGCGCAGGCATTGGTGGCGGTAACGATGAGCGGGAACAAACCCTGAACCAAATCCTGACTGAGATGGATGGTTTTGAAGGTAACACCGGCGTAATTGTGATTGCGGCCACTAACCGCCCCGATGTTTTGGATACAGCTTTGTTACGTCCAGGTCGATTTGATCGGCAAATTACGGTTGATGCGCCAGATATTAAGGGGCGTTTACAGGTTCTCGGTGTCCATGCCAAAGGTAAAAAAGTTGCGGCTGATGTTTCCTTAGAAGCAATTGCCCGTCGGACTCCCGGTTTTTCTGGGGCAGACTTGGCTAATTTGATGAATGAAGCAGCCATCTTAACAGCACGGCGGCGGAAGGAAGCGATCACCATTTCTGAAATTGATGATGCGGTAGATCGAGTCATTGCCGGTTTAGAAGGTAAAGCCCTCACAGACAGCAAAAATAAGCGTTTGATTGCTTACCATGAAGTGGGGCACGCCATTGTTGGTACGTTGATTAAAGATCATGATCCGGTGCAGAAAGTGACTTTGATCCCCCGTGGTCAGGCGGCCGGTTTGACTTGGTTCGCCCCCAATGAAGAGCAAACTTTAATTTCACGCTCACAGATTTTGGCGCGGATTATGGGAGCGCTGGGTGGTCGGGCTGCTGAAGAGGCGGTGTTTGGTTCCGCTGAAATTACCACTGGGGCAGGGAATGACTTGCAACAGGTGACTGGTATGGCGCGGCAGATGGTGACGCGGTTTGGGATGTCGAGCATTGGGCCGATGTCTTTGGAAGGTCGCAGCAGTGAAGTATTTTTGGGTCGTGATTTGATGTCACGCTCGGAATATTCTGAAGAAGTGTCAGCCAAGGTGGATCGTCAGGTGCGGGAAATCGTGCGCCATTGCTATCAGCAGGCATTGCAAATCGTTTATGAAAACCGCGCTGCGATTGATCGCGTGGTAGATTTGCTAGTCGAAAAAGAGACGATGGATGGCGAAGAATTCCGGCAAGTGATTGCTGAATATACCAATATTCCTGAGAAAGAGCGGTTTATTCCCCAGTTGTAATTTTTAGATTGTGATTGTGTACGGAAATATCACCCTGTAAGCTAATTTCTGCGGTAAATCCGGTAAAAATTAAATTCGATAAATTACTAAATCCCTCCTAAAAACTAGGGGGGATTTTTGATGGTTTAAAGTTTAGCACTGGGTCAAAGTAAATTGAATCAATCATAAAAATCATAAAAAGTTATGTTGTCTGGTTAATTTGCAATTTTGTCGAGACTTCAAGCCATGAACCAGCAAGTGATAAAGTGAGAAAATTATTCAGCAAGCATCACCACATCGACATTCATGACTAGTTCGGGCGCAGTGAGTCAAGAGCAAGCCAATCAGGGCAAACCCAAGCAAGGCAAAGTATATTTAGTCGGTGCTGGCGTGGCTGGAACCGCAGGACTCACTCGCCAAGCGCTCCATATTCTGCAAGAGGCGGAAGTGCTAGTCTATGATGCTTTGGTTGATCCCCAAGTTTTACAATTGGTTGCGCCCCAATGCCAATTGCACTGTGTCGGTAAGCGCGGCAGCAACACCAATCACTGCCCCCGCCATGACCAAGCAGCCACACCGCCAAATAATGATCCTCCTGCCTCATACCCCCAAACAGAAATTAATCGCTTACTAGTTGCCTCTGCCCGTCAAGGTAAACTTACTGTGCGCCTCAAAAGCGGTGATCCGTGGATTTTTGGGCGAGCCGTATCGGAATTGCAAGCCCTCCATGAAGCGCAGTGTGAATATGAGGTAATTAGTGGCATTTCTAGTGCCATTGCCGCTCCCCTAGCTGCTGGGATTCCTTTAACTGACAAAGAAGTAAGTAACTGCTTTGCCGTACTAACGGGCCATGATTTAGAGCAGTTACCTTGGCAAGGTTTAGGGCAGTTGCCGACGCTGGTGATTTTGATGGGGACAGGCAATCTGCCGCAAATTTTGGAGCGACTCCAACCCGCGAAATCTGCTCACACCCCAATTGCGATTATCCAATGGTGTGGCCGACCAGAACAAAAAATCTGGAGCGGGACTTTAGGGGATATTTTGACGCAAATTCCTGCGGCTAATCTCGCTCCAGCGGTGATTGTGGTGGGGGAAGTGGTGCGCTTTCGAGCATGGATTACCATTACGCCGCCCCCCGTTTTGCCCCTTCATGGTCAGCGCATTTTAGTCACCCGTGCCGAGGGACAAGCCAGCCAGTTTACGGATCTGCTGACGGCTCAAGGGGCAACGGTTTTAGAAATGCCTACTCTCGCGATTTTGCCGCCCCCTAGCTGGGCAGATTTAGACCATGCCATCAGTCAAATTGAAAATTATGATTGGTTAATTTTGACTTCTGCTAATGCGGTGGATGCTTTCTTTGGGCGATTGCGACATCATGGCAAAGATAGCCGCTGTTTGTATGGCACTAAAGTGGCGGTGGTGGGACAAAAAACCGCGCAGTTTCTGGGTAATCATGGCATTGTACCGGACTTAATTCCAGCTAATTTTATTGCCGATGCTTTAGTAACTGAATTTATGGATTTATTAGCCAAAGATGTCGCAATTAATAATCAAATAGAAGGTGATCAAAAGCCATTAAAAGTATTATTTCCCCGGGTTGCTTCCGGTGGTCGTGAAGTATTAGTGGAACAATTTCAACAGGCTGGCATCAATATTGAAGCCGTAGC
>JBAXSK010000195.1:0-8383 GCA_037130765.1 Pseudanabaena sp. ELA607 | reverse complement strand
AGGGCTAAAAGTGGCAAGAGGGGCGTGGGCTTTAGTGAAATCAACAGCCATAGGTCAAGACCAATCAGAGGGTTGGCAATTAAGATAGCATTAGTAAGCAAACCTAGATCTCAGCATTGGTATTCTCAAATTACGATCATTTTTTAAGTTCTTTATTTAGAGTTAATCAAAGTAAGAATCGCACGTCTTGAAGGCAATAAATAGCACCACCCCGTCAGGCTTTGCCTGCCACCCCTCCAAGGGAGGGGAACTTTAATCTTGTCTGTAATTCCCCTCCCTTGGAGAGGTACGCCGCAGGCGGGGGGTGGTCAAGTTATTTCAATGTGCCAAAATAATTTTAAATAACTATATCTCCTACAATATTCCTGACAATATGACCTCTGCTGCTGCTTATGCATGGCTCGACAAATCCTTGCAAACCATTCATCAAGCCCATTGGTATCGTACCCCCCAAACCATAGCTAGCCTGCCCCAAGCAGTGGTAACTATTGCCGGTCGTCCCATGACCATGTTTGCCAGCAATAACTATCTGGGTTTAGCCGGAGATGCCCGTTTAGCTGCGGCAGCCAAAACCGCGATTGATCATTATGGCACAGGAGCGACTGGTTCCCGTTTAGTTTCCGGGCATTTGCCTTTACATGAGGAATTAGAAACCGCCATCGCCCAATTAAAGCAAACCGAAGCCGCCCTAGTTTTCAGTTCAGGATATTTAGCTAATTTAGGAACTATTAGCGCTTTAGTCGGCGCAAGAGATTTAGTCATAGGCGATAATTACAACCATGCTTGTTTGAAACAAGGGGCGGTTCTCAGTGGCGCTAAAGTAATGACCTATCAGCATCGGGATGTCAATGATTTAGCCCAGCAATTAGCGCATCACCGTCACCTTTATCGCCGCTGCCTGATTACCACTGATACCGTATTTAGCATGGATGGAGACTTAGCGCCATTATCGGAATTAGTGAATTTAGCGAACCAATATGAATGTATGTTGCTGGTAGATGAAGCCCACGGCACAGGCGTATTCGGCAGTCGAGGCGGTGGTTTAGTCCAAGAAATGGGAATTAGGGAACCTTTGATTCAAGTGGGAACCCTCAGCAAGGCTTTAGGCAGTTTAGGGGGATATGTCGCAGGCAGTCAGACATTGATTGATTTTCTGCGCAATCGGGCTAGTACTTGGATTTATACCACAGGTTTATCCCCAGCGGATACCGCAGCGGGCTTAGCCGCAGTGCAACTAGTGCAAAATGAGCCAGAACGTCGCGCTCAACTATGGCATAATGTGAACTATTTACGGCAGGGTTTACAAACTCTGGTGCAAGCTTCCCAATTACAAAATCAGCCATTAAGTTTGATTGCGGCTGACTCACCGATTTTGCCAGTACAAGTAGGGGATATTCCCCATGCTTTGAAAGTAGCCGCAAAGCTTAAGGAATCAGGTATTTTCGCCCCTGCCATTCGTCCCCCCACAGTGCCTACCGCTCGCCTGAGGTTTACGGTGATGGCAACCCATACTCAAGATCAGTTAGATCATTTAATTGCAGTCTTGGCAAAACATTGTGTTACTTTAAGCTGATTTCCGCCCATCTTGATGAGGTAGGCATCTGACCTGTCAATAACATACATCCTCAAAAGTTTTAATGGTTATTCCAATTTATAGTCATTTAAAATTATTTTGGCACATTAAAAGCACTTGACCACCCCCCGCCTGTGGCGTACCCCTCCAAAGGAGGGGAATTTTAATCTTGTCTGTAATTGCTCTCCTTTGAAGGGGTGGTAGGCTTTGCCTGACGAGGTGGTGTTATTTATTGCTTTCAAGCCGTGCCATTCTTAATTTGATTGACTATAGTTTTACGATCATCAAAAGAGTAGCGTTGTTATGGAAAATTACTCTATATTGCTATAAGATATTTAATGCAGTCCATCTTGAATCATTTCTTCTCTAGTATAGGTAATGGGAAAGTCATGAATCGGTGAATGTAACTCAATTGAAATAATATCAGGGAAAAACTTCAACGCCGTGGCAGCCAATTGCTGAGGTGCTTCTACTAAATAACGTAAGGCACTGCGAGTATATACCTGTACCATCAATACGATACCTAAACTAGTGGAACTCAAGACTAGTTCCGCATCACCGCCGCTCAGATGCATCGTGGTGAAGATTTGTCCTAACATCCGCCAATTTTTTTCCCAATCCGAAGTACCATTCCGCTCTTGGGTAATGGCTTCTTCCATCATCGGAGCTACATTACGCCAAGTAATATCATCTCGATGCCATCTTTGCCTGAGACTTTGCATGGCTTCTTCTTGTTCTATATCAAACTGCACCATCGGCAAGGGCGTATCTAAACGACGTGGAGTTTTACTCAGAGCCATAATTGATTGAATCACCACCGACTCGATCTGGTTCGCCATTTCTTTGTGGGCTTTTTGGCTCTGCCACTGCACCCCTTGTTGACTGGTGGCATACATTGGGGGCAATCGGTTCAGGGCATAGGCAGCGGATTCCTCAATGCTCACCTTGCGATTGAGAACCGACTGGAGGCGAGCTATTTGCTCTTTAGATTCTTGCAAAACAATAGATTCTAGGACATTCACCACCGTGTAGGTAGTGGTCAACATATAGGAATCAAACTCGACATCGATATCCCCCGTAGTAACAGATTTAAGAGAATTTAGGGTTGGGGAGGATTGCCGTTGGCGTAACTGTTGCAGATTATTAGCCAGCACCTGGGACTGATTACCTAAATAAGCCACATTACGGTTTTTAATCCCCCGATTGGTATTGATATTAGACTGGGGAGAACTGGCGTAAGGGTGGTGGGGTTGGCGGGCAAAGACAATTTCTTGGGCAAAAGTAGTCGCTAAATCCCGCCACCGCAGATTGTCTTTGTGAAATAACTTTTGCAGTCGGGCCAAGGTATGGGCTGGGGTTAATAGCTGATCAAGAGAAAGGGAAGTATAATTGCGGGGCATCTGCTGCCGGACATTCATTAAGCTGCGATTTACCGCATTGATCACTAGGTTATATAACTCAGAGCGACCCCGTTTACGCTGCTGCAACCAACCGCGCCCTGTACTGGCATAGAGGGTGGGTAAACGATTGAGGGCATAGGCTAAGACCTCGCTAATATCAATATTTTGCCGTTGTGGTGCCGGTAAGCGTCCCAGTTGTTCTTGGGCGACTTTAACCACAATCTCTTCTAGGGCATTTCTGAGGCTTGCCATAGCTAGAATTGATTAACCTCTTACTTGGTTTAGGTTATTGGGACAGATCAGTCATGGGGTTGAATATGCTGTAGTTTTAGCGTTACACCATTGAGGGGGCTTGTGTCAGATCTGGACAACAAACCTCAAGCCGATAAAACTGATCCACTACCATGATTTAGCAGACAACACATCATCTAAATTGCAAATCTAAATATAGTTTAATTACATAGTGTAATTAGTCTTGTGTCTTGTCAGTAATTAAGATCTCTATGAATTAGATTTATCATAATTAGTAATTATTATAAATAAACTATAATGTCAAATAAATTACATTTGTAGTCGATTTGATGGGTTGCAGGTTATAATGATAAATCAATTATAAATCACAATTATAAAACCCTTGTATGGCTGAACATCATAATCACCCATCATGGATTCCACAGTTATGAAATGCGTTAGATCATTTATGATTGTTTTTCTGATTTTGATGATGGTTAATTAATAGAATCATCATAGTTAGCTGCAAATTGCCGTAAATCTTTGAAAATTAAAATATCCGCTGCATTTATTTACCGAATTGTTGGCAGATCATGCTAATGTTACTGCCAAATCTAGGCAGGGGAAACAGTCAAGCGCCGTTGTTGCGCCAATTCTACCGCTAGACGGATCGCCGCAATCATACTCGCGGGATCGGCAATGCCACGACCCGCAATATCAAAAGCCGTGCCATGATCTGGGGAAGTGCGCACAAATGGTAAACCAATGGTGGTATTAACCGCTTCGGCAAAGGCTAAAAGCTTGACGGGAATTAAACCTTGATCGTGGTACATGGCCAGATAAGCGTCATAACCATGATCGGCAAATTGGGGATAATGCCACGCTTGGGAAGGTTTGAGCCACATGGTATCCGGCGGGATGGGCCCTGTGAGGGTAACTTGGGGATGATCATGGCTATAACTGGTAATTAAGCCATTAAGCCAGTCCCTTTCTTCGTGGCCTAGTTGCCCTTGTTCGCCACTGTGGGGGTTAATACCAGCGACGGCAATGCGGGGATCGTCAATACCAAAGTCAGTTTTTAAACACTTAACTAAGAGATCTAATTTTTGGCGCACTAGATCAGGGGTTAAACTCGTGACTACGGCAGCTAAGGGAATATGCACGGTAGCTAATAGGGTACGCATCACCCAGTTACTGTGGGGAGAACGGGCTACAAACAACATCCCAAAATCTTTTTGATGGCTGCGTTCAGCTAATAGCTCCGTTTGCCCTGGGTAATTATGCCCCGCTTTTTGCCAAGCCGCCTTCGCAATGGGTGCGGTGACAATTGCCTCATAACCCTGAGCATCTAAATTATCTTGATTGTCTTGAGGTGATGACATGATCCCCATAGCTCGATCAATTGCCGCTGACAAATAAGCAAAACTAGTCGCCCCACTAGCACGGCTAAGTTGTCCGGGTACGATATCTCCTTCACCGCCTCGGTTTACCTCTAGCAAACGGATTAAATCCGGCGCTGCCATTGGCGTGGCCCCACGGCCGTGTAAATTTTGGTAGGTTTGAGTCAATAACTGACGGTTGCCAACCACGGTATAGCGGGCGGGTAAACCTTCAATCAAAGGATCTGCCAAGGCTTTAAGAACCACTTCAGGCCCAATACCCGCCGGATCACCCATGGTAATAGCCACCGATACCGGCGAAATTTCAGGTATAGCTGAAGAAAAATCTGGGCTACGAGTCACCATCTGGCTCTCCTACAATTCAAAATCACCATAAATCAGCACCACGAAGCAGCGCTGAAAATCACTATGCATCAAACTATGGGTCAAAAAAAATAAATCGCAACAGAATTTGACTTAAAAATTAATGATTGTCAAAGGGGGTTTTACCTCGCACCCGCAACACGCTAAGATGATCTTTCCCGACATTTTGCGCCACTGATCGCCCTATGCCCGTAGACATCTCTCTGGAAACCCTTTGGAATCAGGTGCTAGAGCTGCTGGAAAGCCAGCTTAGCCGTCCAACCTTTGAGGGATGGATCAAAACTGTCACGGCCGAAAGTCTTACCCCAGATTGCCTCACCATTCGCACGCCCCACACATTTGCGAGGAATTGGATCCATAAGTATTATTTTCAAAATATTAAGGATGCCGTAGCTGAAATTTTGGGCTATCCTTTGGAAATTGTGCTGGTGGCAGCATCGGATGTGGCCAGTAATATCACAAATGTTGACACAAATCCTACAACAAATGCGCCTCAATTAAGTGAAGGAGCCGCAAATGGTTCTGCCAGTCTAGAGCAAACTAATCAAGGGGCTGATCCAGTAAATCATGGGGAAAGTCACCATAGCCCCAATGGTAGTCCAAGCCCAGAACAACTCCATGATAGCGGTGTCGCTAATACCAAAGCTAAAAATTCAGCGATTGTGGCGGAGGCTCATCCCCATTTAGTGCCTGCTTTACGGGGGACGCTAACAGATAAAATCCAGAAAAGCAATAATTCCAGCCATAAAAATGCGGCTAAAGCGAGTACGCCACGCTCCTCTAATATTAATCCTAAATATACATTCAGTCGCTTTGTGGTGGGTTCAACAAATCGCATGGCCCATGCAGCGGCATTAGCAGTGGCGGAATCCCCAGGACGCGAATTTAATCCTTTGTTTCTCTGTGGTGGGGTGGGCTTGGGTAAAACCCATTTGATGCAAGCAATCGCTCACTATCATTTAGAAATCACGCCAGAGGCAAGGATTTGCTATGTTTCCACAGAACAATTTACCAATGATTTAATTGCGGCGATTCGTCAAGATAATATGCAGAGTTTTCGGGAGCAATATCGAGAGATTGATATGCTATTGGTAGATGATATTCAATTTATTGAAGGGAAAGAATATACCCAAGAAGAATTTTTCCATACTTTCAATACTTTGTACGAGTCAGGCAAACAGATTGTGTTGGCTAGCGATCGCCCACCAGCGCAGATTCCCCGTTTACAAGAGCGTTTGTGTTCCCGCTTTTCGATGGGTTTAATCGCTGATATTCAAGTACCAGATCTCGAAACCAGAATGGCGATTTTGCAGAAAAAAGCCGAATATGACAATCTCAAAATCCCCACCGATGTATTGCATCATATTGCCAGTAGTTATACTTCTAACATTCGGGAATTAGAAGGTGCTTTGGTGCGGGCCGTGGCATATATTTCTATTTCCGGTTTACCGATGACCATCGAGAATGTTGCGCCAGTCTTGAATCCGCCTAAAGAACCCGTAGAAGTTTCTGCCGAAATGGTTTTGAAGATCGTGTGTGAAACCCTAAATTTGGATGCGGCTGATTTGCAGGGAAATTCACGGCGCAGAGATATTAGTCAAGCGCGGCAAATTGCCATGTATTTAATGCGTCAACATACCAATCTGAGTTTACCGAAAATCGGCGAAGCTTTAGGGGGTAAAGATCATTCTACGGTGATGTATAGCTATGACAAAATCGCCCAACTACAATCCACCGATGGCGATATTGCTCAGCTTTTACGGCAATTAACAGATCGCATTTATCTAGTGGCTCAATCAGAAGTCTAAGCCCTATAATGGTCATAATAATTATTTAGCTTTATTCCCCATCATTACAAACCTATGACGGCTACTGCCCCCGCAAAGACCAAATACGAAGCGGTGATTGGCTTGGAAATCCACTGCCAACTAAGTACAGCAACCAAAATTTTCTGCAACTGCTCTACCCAATTTGGTAACTCCCCCAATACCAATGTGTGCCCCGTGTGTTTAGGGATGCCCGGCGTGTTGCCTGTACTCAATGAAAAAGTGCTAGAGTATGCCGTCAAAGCAGGTATGGCCCTAAATTGTCAGATCGCCCCCCACAGCAAGTTTGACCGCAAACAATATTTTTATCCTGACCTGCCCAAAAATTATCAGATTTCCCAATATGATCTGCCCATTGCCTATGATGGTTGGTTAGACATTTACACCGAAACCTCTGGTCATAAACGCATTGGCATCACCCGCCTGCACATGGAAGAAGATGCGGGAAAATTAGTTCATGGCGGCAGTGATCGCCTTTCAGGTTCGAGTCATTCCTTGGTGGACTATAACCGCACGGGCGTAGCCCTATGTGAAATCGTGTCCGAGCCAGACATTCGCACCGGAGCCGAAGCTGTTGCCTATGCCCAAGAAATGCGGCGGATTGTGCGTTACTTGGGGGTCTGTGATGGCAATATGCAAGAAGGTTCCCTCCGTTGTGATTTAAATGTATCGGTGCGCCCTGTGGGTACAGAGAAATTCGGCACGAAGGTAGAAATTAAAAATATGAATTCCTTCAATGCTTTGCAAAGGGCAACGGATTACGAAATTGCTCGCCAAATTGAAGCTATTGAAGCAGGGGAAGCCATTCGTCAAGAAACTCGCCTTTGGGAAGAGAATTCCCAACGCACTATCAGCATGAGGTCAAAAGAAGGCTCAAGCGACTATCGTTATTTCCCTGAACCAGACTTAGTGCCGATTGAGATCACCGCAGCACAATTAACTCAGTTCCGTTCCGAATTGCCAGAATTACCAATTTCCCGCCGCGCTCGTTATGAATCCTACGGCTTAACCGCCTATGATGCAGCATTAATTGCTGATGATCGCGGTGTGTCTGATTTTTATGATGCTGCTGTAGCCGAAGGTGCTGATCCGAAGCAGTCCTTTAACTGGATTATGGGTGATGTGACTGCCTATCTCAATGAAACCAAGCAGAAAATCAGTGAAATTCCTTTTACTCCGGTAACTTTGACGGAAATGCTGGATTTAATTGCGAAAGGAACCATCAGCACTAAAATTGCGAAAGACATTCTACCGGAATTGCTAGTTAATGGTGGTTCGGTGCAAGAAGTAGTTACCAGTAAGGGCTTAACGGTTTTAGCTGGGGATGCTTTGTCCGCCATTATTGACGAAGTGATTGCCAATAATCCTAAGGAAGTGGAGCAATATCGCGCTGGTAAAACCAAGCTTTTGGGCTTTTTCGTCGGTCAAGTGATGAAGAAAACCCAAGGTCGCGCTGAACCACAAACCACTAATGAATTGATTTTGGCTAAGCTACAAGGTTGAAGAGATCCCCCCTAGCCACCCTTTTTAAGGAAGGATTGGATGGTTTACTACTCTTTAGAGAAAAGAGAATTATCTTTATTCTTCCCC
>JBAXSK010000194.1:0-8525 GCA_037130765.1 Pseudanabaena sp. ELA607 | reverse complement strand
AATTTATTGCAGGGCATTCGAGATGGGATCGCACAATTTGGACTTGTGTGTACACCGTAGCCCTTGGAGGGGTGGCAGGCTCTGCCTGACGGGGTGGTGCTATTTAATGACGTAACTTATTTAGATGCTGTGCGCTTTTAGCGATGACTTTAGCTGCCATGTTTGATCTAAGTTCGTGATTATTTCCACTAATTCCTTGACTCGCAGGGGTTTACTCAGATGCTCATTCATCCCAGCAGTAAAACAAGCTTGACGCTCTTCTGGCATCACATCTGCGGTCATGGCTAAAATGTAGGGCTGGGGTATAGCCATTTCACGAATTAGTTGCGTGGCGGTTAGTCCGTCCATCTTAGGCATATGCAAATCCATCAAAATCAAGTCATAGGTCATCTGTGCCATGCGCTCCACCGCAGCCGCGCCATCATTAGCCACATCAGCTTCATAACCTAGCTTTTGCAAAATGAGATAAGCGATTTTTTGATTCACTAAGTTATCTTCCACAATCAGCACTCGCAGCGGGATTCTCTGCGCCATTGTGACATCAAACCATTGATTATTGGCCATAGGATTAGTCTTGCTGGATGGAATAACATGGGTTTTGGCTTGGGGCGGCACTTGGACTCTAATCGTAAAATAGAAAATAGAACCTTGATGATAAGTCGTAGGCGTAATATCAGTGCTAGTATTGTCGCGCCTGTAGCCGAGACTTTCTACCCAAATCTTACCGTCCATCATTTCTACTAGTCGCTTGGAAATCGCTAACCCCAAGCCTGTCCCGCCATACTGCCGACTCACCGAACTATCCGCTTGGGTAAACGGGGCAAATAATTGCTGCATGGCTGCCGGAGGAATGCCAATGCCGGTATCTTGAACGCTAAAAGTCAATTCGTAATCTTGATTTTGTAGCTCTGCCCCCTGCTGCGGTTGAGATGATTGTACTTGATTTTCTAATTTATCTTCAGAAGTAAGTAAAAATTGACCAGTCACATTAATATTAATTTCACCCACAGTGGTAAATTTAATCCCATTACTGACTAGATTAAGTAAAATTTGATTTAATCGCGTCGTATCACCAATCATAGTGACAGGTATATGAGGCGAGATTTTAAAATCTAAGTTCAGTTTTTTGGCTTGGGCTTGGGGTAGTAATAAACTTAGGGTTGACTTAATCATTTTTCCGACCGACAAAGGACGGGCTTCGATTTTGAGCATCCCTGCTTCGATTTTCGAGAACTCCAAAATATCATTGATAATTGTTAAGAGAATATCGCCGCTCTGTTCAATGGTTTGCACAAAATCTTTTTGCTCAGTAGTTAAATTCGTTGTCAGTAATAATTGAGCCATGCCTAAAACGCCATTCATCGGGGTGCGAATTTCATGGCTCATATTAGCCAGAAACTCACTTTTAGCTCTAGTGGCACATTCAGCAGTTTCTTTCGCTTTGGCTAAAGCAATTTCGACCTCTTTCCGCTCGCTAATGTCATAGGAAGTACCGAGAATCTGCTGCACTTTGCCATCAGCAGTACGATTGAAGACTAAATCCCTTGTATAGAGCCAACGCCACCCCCCTTGGGCATCTTTAATCCGATATTCTAATTCAATTACTTCGTTATCATGTAAATGGTGGCATTTAGCAATGTTCTCATACACCAGAGCCAAATCATCGGGATGACAGATAGTTTTAAAGAGATTAGCTCCCATAGCCTGAATCTCAGCCGGAGTATAACCTAGGGTCTCAAATACAGAACGATTCACATAGACATTTTTATTGACAATAATATCGTAAATATAGAGGAAATTGGGAGTAGCTTCCGTAATTCGGTTGATCAGATGCTGGCTTTCTTGCAAAGCTATCGTGATTTCTTCCCGTTCCGTTACATCTTGGACAGTGCCAAATAATCGCACTACTTTACCTTCGGGAGCAAATTCCGGTCTGCCGCGACATTCCGTATAGATTTCCGTTCCATCAGTTTTAAATGCCTTGAGGGTGACATGATAGGAATCGCCAGAATCTAGGGCATTTTGAACAGTATTGAGCAACTTCGTAAATTCTTCTGGAGCATAAAACTTGAAAATCTCTTGAACCGTAGGCTCTCCCAAGTCAGAATTGCAACCAAAAATATGGAACATTTCCGCTGACCAAGTGGATTTTTTCGTCGCCATATCATATTCCCAATTCCCCAGACGAGCTAACTTTTGTGCCTCAGAAAGCGCCATTTGGTGTTTCTGTAATACCATCTCAATATTTTTGCGCTCCGTAATATCTTCCGCAATCGCTAATAAATACTTGACTTTACCTGAATGGTCATAAAGTGGAATTTTTTTAGTTTGCAAGATGCGAATTTGTTGATTTCTAGTGATTACTTCTGCTTCACTAATAGTCAAAGGTGAGTTATTTTCGAGGATTTCCCACTCTTTAGCCATGAGAATTGCGGCTTCTTCGGCTGGGAAAAGATCTTGATCACTTTTACCTAATACCTCTGATTTGCTATAACCCAAAATATCTTCCGCCGCTTTATTAAACCGCACAAATCGTAAAGATGCGGCATCTTTAACAAATACTATACTAGGTAAATTCTCAATAATAGCATCTAATAAAAATAGCAAATCCTGTTTTTCTCTAGTTGATTGAGCCAATGTCAAAGCATCTTGAAAAACTATATTGGTACAGTAGTTAATAATTGGGTTTTTTTCTGATATTAATTCATCAATTTGTTGCCAGCTATGGGATAGATTTTGCTCAAAGATCTGATTTTCTGCACTAGCTTCAATTAGATGTCCTTCGATTAAAATTCCCTGCCAATAATATTGCTTAATATTAATCAAAACATCTGAATGGGAATCCGTACTAAACTTTTGTCTGTTATCTTGCTTGATCTTAATCAAAGAAAAATCACAGTTAAGGGTAAGCTTTTTATCGCCAATGCTAATCCTACAAACCTCGCGCACTAGTTTGTGATTGGTAAATTTTTCGAGATAAGTTTTTAATTGCTTTTTGAGATAATCTTCTAAAACAAGTGTTAGATAATCCCTTTCTTCCCCATCATCTAAATCATCTAAATTACCATCAACATCAATTTGATTTATATATGATTCTGATTTTGGTAGCTGTTCACAATTAAGTAAAGCTCTGGCTGCTTGATTAATAAAACAAATCCGTTTTTTAGTAATATCAAACACCCATAACGAATTCTGTAATAAGTTAAAGGCACTAAAATTGGCAATAACTGAAGAATTGTTCATGGCTATTGGCGTAATATTTGATGAAAAAGATGGAATTTGTTAATTTTAAGCAAATGCCAATCATTTATATATCATTGATATAATTTAAGAATTATTTTCGAGGAAATTCTCAATTACTTTGTTTGAGTCACTTATTTTGTCTCAGCTTTGCTTCAGTCAAATACTTTACGCAAAATTATGTTGCTCCAAGTTATTTCAACTAATTAGTTGTAGTCAAGTTCTCTATTTCCTCTAGATCTACAACACAAACATTAAAGCAGATATTCAACGAATTTTACATTAATTTACATGATAATTTACTCACCCGTAAACTATGGGCATTAATGATTATATTTGTGACTAAATTAGTGACTGATTTACCGAGAACTACAGCCACCAATTGCGTAACCATCGTTCTAAAAATCCTTTCTCTTTGGTGACAGTTTTTATTTGATTCATGGCTAAATATTGTATATCTGTCACTTCATAAAGCTTGTATTCACCAGTTTTTCCGGCAATTGGTAAGGTATATTCTTGCTTGATAATTACTTGCTCAGCAATTAACTCCTGTATCGCAGCGGAAATCAATAAACTTGTGCCTAAACTTTTATTAACCGCTTCAATGCGGCTCGCTAAATTGACTGTATCACCGATGGCTGTAGAAATTGCCCCATGATTACTACTAATTTTACCTAACACCACCGTACCGTAATGGATGCCAATACCGATTTTCAGAGGGTGTTCTGTTAAAATATCAAGGTGTTGATTTAATAATTCTACGGTTTTCAGCATCATTAAAGCTGCCCGAGTAGACATTTCTGCTGTCTTAGCAGGATGCTCTAAATTAAATAACGCCATTAAACCATCCCCCATATAATTATTAATTACGCCGCCATGTTCATGGATTACTTGCTCCATGTGTTTAAAATATGAATTAAGTAAATAAATCACATCATACGGCAACATTTTTTCCGCCATTTTCGTAAAATTACGAATGTCCGCAAATAAAACGGCTAAAGGTTTTTCCTCCCCAATCGAACCAAGCTGTACCTGACTCTCCACGGACTCAATATCGCCTCGGTCAAATACTAACCGGCGCAGGGTCACATCCCCAGAAACTTTAGTTTGGCAGGCTAAACGAATATCAGCGGGCAACTGGAGATGTTCTGATAATTTTTGCTCTAGGGCATTACGGGGCTGGCAATTTTCCGTACCATTGACAATGCGCACCCGACAGGTTGAACAACGAGCCATACCGCCACAGGCAGAAGCATGGGGAATCCCATAACTCAGAGAAGCATAAAGCAGCGTGTCTCGTATACTCGCTTCAATAATTTGATCGTCAGGTAAGCAATGGATATATGGCATAAACCTCACCGTAAAATGACGGCGTTGATCATTAGCATAACCTGAGTTTATGGCAATGGAAATCAGCCAAACCTTTCAGCCAAACCTTAGAGTATTAAAATTTTTGCCATCTCAAAGCAAAAAGAGGGACTAGCCCTCTTTTTATAGGAAATATTCGGAGCAAAATTACACATCAAAGACAAGTATAGATTTTGGCGTAATTTTAGCTAATGAGCCATCTTTTGGAGTGTTAATTTCTTTGCAGAATCACTACCAGAGCAAGGCATACAAATATATGTAACTTCAATTCTCAAGGCTGCTTGTCAAGTTTCTCGCGACGGAATCACCGTCACAAAGTCTGTATTTACAAATTCAAACACAAATTCAACTAGGACTAAATTAATTAAAACCTAAACAGTCACAAAACAATCAATTAATGGGATTGAGACTTCCAGTTATGTTGCTTAGCTTCATCAATGGTTAAGCCCACATCGTTAGCGGCACGACCGAGGACGGATTCTTCACGTTGACGATTGGCTTGACGATTACGAGCAACCATGTTCCGAGCTTGTTCATCTAAAGACATGATGGAATTCCTCCTTGAAGTAATTTTTTATCGTACTTTGTTCATCTGTCAATCTTTTGACTTGCAAACATAATAACATACAAAGTTGTAGCAAAAGCTACTGTTTAGTGTTTTTCGCTACTTGTTTTAGGTTAAGATTTGTCAAGAATAAGAGTTTTTTGTTCAAAAGACGCAGTAGAAGCCAATTTCCGTCTTTATTCACAGGGTAATTTAAATTTGGGCAAGTTATCTTTTCTAAAAGTATCTATAAAAAAGATGCAAAATATCTGATTTTTGGGCGATTAAAAGTTTCGATATGCAATTACTCCAGTAACTTTGTCGGAATAATCCGCTAAAATCACGAATAATTCAGCCATAAAAAATAGCTTTCTCCGCGATGACAAACCAGCGGAAAAAGCTATGCATAATTAAACCAAACTGATGGGGATAAGTAATTAAACCGCTATTGGAATCAGCGTTAGTTATCCATAAAACTTTGCCAAACTTTAATAGAACTAGAGACGGTTGCAGCCTAAACTGTGACGGTTTCCCATTGCAAACGGTCTAAGGTATGGGACCGCTCTAAGGCTCTCTCAAAGCTATCCAAACGAGGCTCAATCTGTAATGGCTCGCCCACATAACCCTTGACTGCTTCTTGGGTTTTCAAGCCGTTCCCCGTAATATAAACCACCGTGACTTCATCGGGGTTAATCTTACCGGCTTCCACGAGCTTTTTCAGTACAGCAATGGTTGTGCCGCCAGCGGTTTCGGTGAAAATGCCTTCAGTTTCGGCTAACAACTTCATGCCGTCAATGATTTCGGCATCGGTGACAGATTCAATGCTGCCATTAGTTTTGCGGGCAATGTCTAGGGCATAAACGCCATCTGCTGGATTACCAATGGCAATGCTTTTAGCAATGGTTTTCGGTTTGACGGGAGTGACAAAATCCCGCCCTTCTTGAAATGCCACAGCAATAGGAGAACAACCTTCTGCTTGGGCCCCACTGAAACGCACGGGCTTTTCATCTACTAAACCCACTTTGACAAATTCATTGAAGCCTTTATAAATTTTAGTAAACAAAGAACCTGAAGCCAAAGGAGCCACAATGTGATCTGGTAATTGCCAACCCAATTGCTCAATTACTTCATAGCCCAAAGTTTTAGAACCTTCAGAATAGTAAGGGCGCAAATTGATATTCACAAATCCCCAACCGTGGGTATTAGCCACTTCAGAACACAGACGATTTACCTGATCGTAATTACCATGCACCGCAAATACTTTGGGAGCATAAATCGTTGTGCCTAAAACTTTGCCAGCTTCTAAATCGGAAGGAATAAAAACGCAACAGTCTAAACCAGCATGGGTGGCCACGGCGGCGGTGGAATTAGCCAAATTCCCTGTACTAGCACAAGCCACGGTGGTAAAACCTAATTCCCGCGCCCGACTCAGAGCCACTGATACCACCCGATCCTTAAAGCTCAGCGTCGGCATATTCACCGCATCATTTTTGATATACAGCGCCTTGAGTCCTAAACGTCGTGCCAAACGGTTCGCTTTTAACAAGGGGGTCATGCCCGTACCCATGTCGATGTAATCTTCGGTTTCGACGGGTAAAAAGTGCCGATACCGCCAAATGGAATTGGGGCCCGCTTGAATGGTTTCGCGACTGACCTTGGCGGCAATGGCTTCGTAATTGTAAGCAACTTCTAGAGGGCCAAAACAGAGTTCACAAACATGGGTGGCTTTGGGTTCATATTCTGCGCCACATTCTTTACACTTCAAGCTGCTGAAAGTCTTAACTCGTTCGCTGGTGTAGGCAGAGGCTGAAGTTACGGTCATAGGTGAGGGCCCTCTAGAAAAGTTGCTGAGCAGAAACTGGTTTAATTATGTTGTCAACTTAACATAGGTTCAAAATGTCGTCAAACATACCCGACTAAATTGGTCGGGATTAACCCAAGATCCGCTATTGGTAAATGTCTGATAAAATCGGGAGACTATTAAGATATAGTTACAAACCCGATAAGCTTATGGCTGGATACACTTTAATTTTGGCAATTTTGATCGTGGGGGGGATCATTGCCACAATTGGGGATCGGGTCGGCTCGAAGATTGGCAAAAAACGCCTCAGTATTTTCAATTTGCGCCCGCGCAATACCGCTGTGGTGGTGACAGTATTTACGGGAGGCTTAATTTCTGCTTCGACTTTAGGAATTTTATTACTAACGGATCGGCAACTGCGGGATGGTTTATTTCGTTTAGAAAGCATTCAGGCAGAACTAGCCCAGTCCGAGCAACAAAAACAACAGATTGCTAAAGATCTTGTCATAGCCCGCGCTGCCCAAGATGAAGCGCGGCAAAAACTCAAAACTATTAATGATTCCTTGGCTCAGGCGGTGGAAAAACAAAAATCTACCCAAGCCCGCCTCCAAGATGTGGAAACCAAATTTAAAGATGCTACCAGTGAGCTAGAACAGGTTTTGCTCAAAGAAAAAGATCTCAAACAACGCATTGATAGCCTTAGCACCGAGCAAGAAAAACTGATTGGTCAAAGCGAACAACTGCGCCAAGAAAAAGACAAACTTGATGGCGAGCTAGCCACCGCCAGTAAAGACCGCGAGCAACTGCGGCAAACCGTAGAAACTTCCCAAACCCGTCTGACCCAAATTGAGCAACAACGCAGCACCTTGGCTAGTGAAATTGCCACCTTAGAATATACGCGCCAACAACTGGTGATGAGCTTAGATGCTCTGCGGCGCGGTAATGTGTCGATTTTCGCCGAGCAAGTGTTAGCCTTTGGGGTGATTCGCCCCAACCTCAGCCGCGACGAACTGCGCCAAGCCGTAAATCAACTCTTACAGCAATCAGAACGCAATGCTAGAGAATTACTGGACTTTTTGCCTGGGCAGTCCCCCAGTGCGGCTGTGATTCAAGTCTCTGAAGCCCAACTGGATAACCTAATTGATCGAATTAGTGACGGCAAAAGCTATATTATTCGGATTTTATCGGCGGGAAATTACCTCAAACGGGAAACCAAGGTGCGGATCGCGGCTGATGTCACCGTAAATCGCCAAGTATTTCGCAAAGGTGAAGTCATTGCCTCTTTGCCATTTCGTCCGAGCCTGTCTAATAATGAGTTAGTTT
Organism: Pseudanabaena sp. ELA607; assembly: GCA_037130765.1. GTDB lineage: Bacteria > Cyanobacteriota > Cyanobacteriia > Pseudanabaenales > Pseudanabaenaceae > JBAXSK01. Next base: position 249 of record JBAXSK010000194.1, on the reverse strand, counting down.
CACGCATTGAACAATTATTTTTACTAGTTAGTTTCCGTGCTAGACGGGAAGGGGTTTTAGCTAATCCGATCACTGGTAAAGTCGGCAATTTCGCCCCCGAAGACATCAATAGTCTTTTAAAAGTGGCCAGCGAATTGAAATCTCCCTATGAAGTTCAAGCCATCGCCAAGGATAATATTTTTCCTGCCAATCCTTTAAGCATTGAGCTAGTAATTATCGAGAATGGCGTTATTGTGGGGCGTTTTGGTT
>JBAXSK010000193.1:0-8588 GCA_037130765.1 Pseudanabaena sp. ELA607 | reverse complement strand
CTTGATCCGAATTTGCTGTACATTGGGTGCGCGATGTTCTTTTTCAAGAGGATACCGGTTTACTTCGTGGTGGTAATGCTCCTACTATTTGGGCAACTATTCACTGTTTTATCATGGCCACGGTTCGTCGCCTTGGCTTTCGCGCCGTTCCACAGGGGCAACGGGAACGGTTCTTGCTAATCAGATTCATCAAGTTTTTGATATCCTTTCTTGCTCTTATTCTTACTGATTTCCTCTGGCTAATTTCTCTGACCCTCCCTTCCTGCTTGCTTCTCCCAATATGAAACCATCCTGTGCTCTCAGCACGGGAGAGGGGGGTGGGGGATGCGGGCAATTTGGGTTTTGCGTAAGTCCTAATTAATATACTCTTGCTTGCATTATGTGCCATCCTTCATAATAAACTGTAATTTTAATTGATTTTCCGTGTGTATTATTCCGATTTATCATCACATTTGGGCTGATTAATTAATGTTAAATTCATCGAATACTGACATTTTAGCGATTCATGATCAGGGAAAAATCCATGCTAGCAAGATTTTAGTTGTTGATGACAGTATTACCAACTTAGATGTTTTATCGAGTTTATTGGTCACGGCGAAATATCAAGTAATTAAAGCTCTTGATGGGGCCACAGCTTTGGACTTGTCCATTGATACACAACGCCCAGATTTAATTTTGCTGGATGTGATGATGCCAGCTATGGATGGTTTTCAAACCTGTTTGCAGTTGAAAGCTAATCCCTTGACTAAAGATATTCCAGTCATATTTATGACGGCGGTGACTGATACAGGGCATAAGTTACGGGGATTTGAGATTGGAGCCGTAGATTACATTACCAAGCCATTTGAATATCGCGAAGTATTAATGCGAATTCAAACCCATTTGACCATCGCCCGACAGCGGCAACAAATCACAGCCCAAAACCTCGCCCTAACTGCCGAAATTACAGAACGGCGGCGAGCCGAAGAGATGTTAAATCTGTTGCTCCATGCGGTATCCCATGACTTGCGTAATCCGGTAACGAGTTGGTTGATGGTATTACGGAATCTATTGGAGCAGCATTCCCTAGGCGATAATAAAAATAAATTGCTAGATCGGGATCATCTTTCTGTTAATAAAGAATCAGCAATTGTTTTGCCTAAGGAATTATTATTGCGGATGATTGATGGGGGAGAGCGCCAGTTAGCTCTGATTGAATCACTGTTAGAGTCCCATGCTAATGATCTCTATGGGGTTAAGTTGCATCGGCAGGAATGTACCCTCAAAGCAATGGTGCATTCGGTAATTGTTGATTTGCAGCCGATTTTTGATCATGAAAATACTACCATAGATCTAAAATTCCCTAAAAATCTGCCGGAGATTTTAGCTGACCCGAACCATTTACGACGGGTTTATGAAAATTTATTGATTAATGCGGCGAAACACAATCCACCTCATTGCAAAATCACCTTGTCAGCGGATGTGATCCCTCGTGCCATGACGGTTAGTAGTATTGAAGGGACAGTATTCAAAAATTCTTGTGATTATCTATATTGTACCGTGACTGACAATGGACTAGGCATGACTCCTGAGCAGGCAGAGGTAGTGTTTGCGCGCTATGGTCAAAGTATTTCCCATCGTCACACCTTAAACTTGGGGCTGGGTTTGTATATTTGTCGGCAAATTGTGGAAGCTCACGGCGGCAGAATTGGTGTAATTACCCAGCCAGATCAGGGGGCAACTTTCTGGTTTACGATTCCTTTGCCTGGCAATAATCATCCGCCTGCAACTTAAATAGATTGAAGATCAAAGCTACAATGAAATTTCATGCCCTGCTGTTTATGGTTGCTTTATGGCCCGTTCGCCTCTGCACAATTTAATCCAATATCTCAAACCCCACTATGGGCCATTGGCTCTGGGCACAGTGGCGCTATTTCTTGCCAATGCCTTGGGCACTTACATTCCGTGGCTGATCAAAGTCGCTGTGGATGGTCTCAAAGAGTTTGATCTAGCAAAAGATGCCATTAATTTAGGCTTAATGGGTCAAAATCTCATGGGGCAGACCATGAATTACGTCTGGCTGATCATTGGTTTGTCATCCCTGATGTGGATCGTGCGCATCATGTCACGGATTTGGATATTTGGCATTGGGCGCAGTGTGGAATTCGATCTCAAGCAACGGGTCTTTGAGCATCTGTTGATTTTGCCGCCGAGTTATTTTGCCCGCAAATCCGCTGGCGAAGTAATTAGCATCGTCACGAGCGATGTAGAAAATGTGCGGCGTTTAATGGGTTTTGCGCTGCTGAGCATTATCAATTCCATTTTTGTCTATAGCATGACCATTCCTGCCATGCTCTTAATTGACCCCATGCTCACCCTAGCGGCGATTTCCGTATATCCCTTGATGCTGCTATTGGTAAAATCCTTTGGGTCACAATTGCGCGATGAACAGATGCACGTCCAAGAGCAATTAGCGGAAGTAAGTACCCTATTGCAAGAAGACCTTAACGGCATTGCGCTGATTAAAACCTATGCCCAAGAACAGAATGAACGCAAAGCTTTTGATAAATTAAATGAAGTTCTCTTTGATGCTAATCTGGCTCTGGCTAAGAGTCGTAACGTGTTATTTCCGTTATTAGGGGGTATTGCTAGCGTTAGTTTCTTGGTCTTGGTCTGGTTTGGCGGCGAAAAATTAGCCCAGCCCAATACCACATTTAAAATTGGCGATTTGTTATCCCTAATTATCTATGTGGAACGCTTGATTTTCCCGACAGCAATTCTCGGTTTTACTTTAACGACTTATCAGCGGGGACAAGTCAGCATCAATCGGATTCAAGAGATTTTAGAAATTCCGCCAGCAGTAGTAGACTTGCCCGAAGCAGTGGCGTTGGTCAGCAAATCTAGCAACGACAACGATCAGCAAAATCCATTCCCAATTACGGATGATGTTTCTAATCATAGTTCTAAGGCAGCAGTGCTAGAAGTAACCGGCAAAATTGAAGTCAGGAATTTAGATTTTGCCTATGAAGATCGTCGGGAATTAATTTTAAAGAATTTGAACTTTACGATTATGCCCGGTGAGCGCGTCGCTATGATCGGCACTGTGGGCGCAGGTAAAACTACATTCGCTAGTGTTTTATTGCGTTTAGTGGATACCCCTCAAGATACTTTATTTATTGATGGAGTAGACATTACGGAAATTCGCATTAACGATCTGCGTCGTCATATTGCCTTTGTGCCCCAAGACAGCTTCCTATTTAGCGCCACCATAGCCGATAACATTCGCTACGGTCGTCCCGATGCGAGCATGGCAGAAGTGGAATATTATGCCAGCCAAGCGCGGATTCAATCAGAGATTCTCAATTTCCCCATGAAGTATGAAACCATTGTGGGTGAAAGGGGCATTACTCTTTCCGGTGGGCAGCGTCAACGCACCGCTTTAGCTCGTGCTTTATTGATGGATGCACCGATTCTGATTTTAGATGATGCTCTGTCTAGTGTGGACAATCAAACCGCTGTAAGCATTCTGCATAATTTCCCTCAGGCAAAAACGGTTTTATTCATTACCCATAATTTATCAGCAGCGGCAACCTGCGACCGAATTCTAGTAATGGATGGCGGTGAAATCATCGCAGCAGGAACCCATGAATATTTATTAGCCACTGCTCCGCTTTATCAAAAGCTCTGGAATCAACACAATTTAGAGGCGGCGGTGCGTTAGGATTAGCTGCTCTTGCCGCAGGGTTGATAGTGAAACTGTTCCATCAACCCTGCGCCCTATTGTTCAAATCGAGCATAATCTGCGATTAATCAATTTGATCAACCAGATCGGATTCCGTATTATAGGCAAGATTTTGATCGTCGATAATTTCTGGAGTAATAGCTAGTTGTTTAGCAAAATCTAGTTTCCCTTGTAACACCTCATTGGGTTGGGACAACACTTCCGCTTGCCGCGCCCGCAATTGATTCCGCGCTGTAACTTTACGGTTGATGTTGCCCCAGATGCCATAGCGCACCACGGGAATTGCTAAAAACAAGATGGCGTAACCCAACAGGAACCAATAAGCCTGACCAACAAAGCCCAAAAATCCATCGCCGATCATGGTTTGAATTTTGGGATCGCGAATCAGGTAGCCTAGATAAATAGAACTGCCTAAGTAAAAAATACCCAAAATAATTGCCCCAATGATGTTGCCCTTGCCCGCCATGCTAAAAGGCCACTTACGCTCTTTGAGATACCCTTCCAGATCCATTAAGTTTGTCTCTTGATCATTAGCCACTTTTTGCAGGTCAGGGAAGGCATAAACGAGATCCCCAGAGGCACTAACTTGGGGTTGTCCATTAAACTTGACCAAGACGGGGAGCATAAAATCTTCGGCATCCGTAGTGGTGTTTTCTTGCACCGTAGTAGGATCGAGGAAAGGCAGGGCTTGTTCAGCGGTAATTACCCCCTGATTGGTCCGAATTAAAGCACCAATATTCTGCCAGCGCCGTTCTTCAAGGTTAAAATTCGGATTGCCATCACCAAACAGAAAAGAAAATACCCCTTCAAAAAAGCCCATTGATGGTGCTTCTACTTGAGCTTGGCGATCCCGAATCGAGCCTTTAGCTTTAGATTTAGACTTTTTAGCATTGCCGCCAAAGGAAGCATAATAAAAATAACCGTACTTGTTGTAGCCAAAAATGCGTACTGGATTGCCAAAAGGATTACTAAACCCGCCCATCATCACGATTGCCGCTGCCTGATTGCGATCCCTTTGCGAATTGTAGCGCCGCTCAGTCCGACGACTTGGCTGATGCTGATGGCTACGATTTTGATTTTGCATCAATAACAAGGCGAGGATAATGCCTAGCACCACCACCACAATTGCCACTAACAACATAATCCCAAAGGAAATGCGCAGTAGGAAAAAAGTCACTTTACTGACTTCTTTGAGCCATGCTTGTAGTTTGAGGTTAAAGGAACGATTCACTAAAATTTGACGCACCTTTGGATCAAATTTATAGGCAATCTCACCACTTTGAGCAACCTGTAAGTGACCATTGGTGGCTTGGGCAATTGCTAGAACTTCGCGCTGGGAAGTATTCAGGTCTAGACCCGCATTAGTGGCCACATCAGCTATGGTAACTCTAAATTGCAGTCGCTCAATTGCTGCTAATACGCTTTCTTGGGCACTTGCTTGAGTACTTGATTGGGTATTTGGGGGAGTATTTTTTGAGGCTGTCATTAGTTTTAAATCTATTTCAACTATGGGGATAATCTACGACATAATTGCAAAGAGCATGGCAAACGCTCTAGCAATTTTTATGGTGATGATTTAGCAGTCAGGGATTTAGAGTGTGTTTAAGGATTTTTACGTTTAGCTAAAAATACTACTTAGCCCCTCCGCCATGGTTCCCAACCCAGCCAGACCAGACCAGACCTGCTTTTTTTTCAGGAGAATTGAGGGAGATCAAATAGTTCCTAAATCACTTTTGCAGTTAAAGTCTCAAACATATTTGATATGGCAGTATTTTAATGACTAATCTGGCTCTTTAAGCTATTTACCAAAAGAATTTAAGTTTATTTTGACAGGAAGATGCTAATAGCAGCACCATAAGGTTTTGATCTGTTTTGATGGCAATTGGTTGGACCACAACTCTTAACCATAATTCTGCATTTATTCCGTAGAAATAGCCCGCGATTGCCTAAAAGTAATGGAAGCTACCACACTAATGCCCTACTAGATCTCACCATAGTTAACAGCCCATAGTGATTAACTAAACGCCACCAGTCAAACCTATGGGCTAACCCACCCTCATGATCCCTAGAGTCGTTAGTAAATATCCATGAAACCGCGCATTATTGTTTGTGGATTAGACCGCACTGGTTATAAGGTGCTATGCCTATTACAGCGCCAAGGGGCCAATGTGGTGGGCATTCATCACCAGCCTATTCACCAAGCTTCGGCAGAAATTATTGTCGGTGATTTTCAGTCCGAAACGGTGCTGATTGAGGCAGGAATCGGAGAAGCTCATACTTTGATTTTGACTTCTGCCGATGAAGCGCAAAATTTAGCGATTTTGATGCAGGCACGGGTACTCAATCCTACAGTGCGGATTATTAATCGCCTGTTTAATACCAGCTTGGGAACGCAACTAGATCTGACTTTGCCAGATCATCTCACCATGAGTGTGGCTGCATTGGCAGCGCCGATTTTTGCTTTTAGTGCCATGGGGGGGCAAGCCATTGGGCAATTACGTCTATTTCAACAAATCTGGCCCATTTATGAAGTATTTATCGATGACAAACATCCGTGGTTAGGGATGTCTCTGGCTGATCTATGGGCAGATCGGCGGCGGATGTTGATTTATTATTTGCCCACAACGGGAAATCATAGCCATGAGAAAGCACATCACGACAAGACAAATTCGGAAAAAACTAATTTAAATCGAGATTGTGATTTAGTTTCAGCGGTGGTAGAAGGGCGGCGGCTCAACCAAGGGGATCATTTGCTGGTGGGGATTCAGCCTCAGGTGCGCTCTAATAATCGTTCATGGTTATTCCGATTCCTGAAGTTTATGACCAACCTCAAACAGTTGCATAAACAAGGGCAGGCCATGTTATTGGTGGCATTGTCGTTGTTGTTGATTATTGCCCTATGTACGATTATTTACACGACGGCGCGGCAAGGTATCTCGGTCAGCGATGCTTTGTATTTTTCGGTGGGAATGCTGACTGGGGCGGGTGGTAATGAGCAAGTGGTCGAAAAAGGCGGTGATTGGCTCAAGTACCTCACGGTGGTGATGATGCTGATTGGGACGGCGGTGATTGGTATTTGGTATGCCCTGTTAAATGATTTTGTTTTAGGCACAAGGCTGCGGCAGGTGTGGGATTCGGCCCATATTCCTGAACGGAATCACTTTATTATTTGCGGTTTGGGTAGTGTGGGGATGCAAATCGCTTCCCATTTAACCAACTATGGCTATGATGTGCTAATTGTAGAACGCGATCCCCATAATCGCTTTCTTAAGTCAGCGCGGAGTATGGGTTTGCCAGTAATTTTAGATGATGCCAGTCTTGCTTCGACCCTCAAAGCCGCTCACTTAGAAACAGCCGAAGGGGTTTTAGTCGTCACCAATAGCGACACCAGTAATTTAGAAATTGCCTTGAATGCGCGGGGCATCGATCCGAAAAGTCGGATCGTCTTGCGCTATGACGATCCGCACCATGCCGCCATGGCCCAACAGGTCTTTGATTTTGATGCGGTGCTGAGTCCTTCCGAAATTGCTGCCCCTGCTTTTGCCGCTTCGGCTTTAGGGGGACGCATTTTAGGTAATGGCATTATTGCTGATAAGTTATGGGTAGCGATCGCGACAATGATCACCCCTAATCATCCCTTTTGCGGTCAATTGGTGCAGGATGCCGCCATGGAGTCAGATTTCGTGCCCCTGTATGTAGAGACTGCCGCGCAAACGATTCACGGCTGGGACTTACTCCATGCCCGTTTGAATGCTGGAGATGTGCTTTATCTAACAATTCCGGCGGCACACCTAGACCAACTGTGGCGTACTAGTTACGAACGCCAAGCGCTGACGTTGAATAATTTCTAATTTTATTGGTAGTGATGCAAAGAAATGTTTAGGCTGTAATCAAAACATTATAATGATGTATGAAGTACCAATTTACCAAATTTTTGATATTCCTCAATAAATGTGTCTGAGACACCATTTGTGTCAACGCTATCAAACCCATTATCTGGGTTCAATAGATAAATTCCCCAGCGTTGCACCCCAAAATAGTCGCTAATGCTGTCCATAAACCTGAGCCGCAACTCTTGTTCGGTCGGTGCAGTAGCGATCGCTTGAAACAACGGATAAAGAGAACGAAGCATAGGCTAAAAGTGTACCCACTTGAGGACTATTGATGTTAACTGTCCTTCCCTACAATAATTCTACAACCAAATGTTTCAAACAACTTAGTGCTATGTCTCACCTACAAATTGGCTTTCTTATTTATCCAGATGTAACTCAGCTTGACGTGATGGGAGCTTATCAAGTTCTAGCCTTTCCCCATAATACCCAAGTGCATTTCATCCTTGAATTGGCGTTTTAATGCAGGTACTCCAGAAACAGCAGGGAAGGAAATTGTGCGACCATTAATGCAGTTTGGTAAACCTCTTCTCGATGCCTTCTTAACTCAAACACGAGACACCATGGTTCAACTAAACCTGAAAAGCTTATGATAATGTTGCTTCTTCATAAAAGCGATCGTTATTACTATTAAGTCATGAGTTTTGGGCGATCGCCTCAACAATCTATCTCCTAAAGGCGATCGCTGCTAGTGTGAGTTTTGATTTCTAGGCAACATTTGTTATATCTGCTTAAAATATTTCTTGATTAACCTTTCTGATACATATTTATCTCCCCAATATCCACAGCATATGAAAGTGTTAAAATCCATTCAATCGAAGAGATTATATCTGTAAGTAGAATTGGAACTTGTGCTGTAAATCTCCCCTCTTCAATATCTGCCACTACTTCTTCTGTAGCGATATTGCTTGGGTTAATGACCGTAATACCAATCTTGTAATCACGGAGAGCTAGTTTTACAGCAATTTCCGGTCAAA
>JBAXSK010000192.1:0-8600 GCA_037130765.1 Pseudanabaena sp. ELA607 | reverse complement strand
TTCTTGTAAGGCGAGTTTTTGTTCTTGGAGTTTTTCGGCTTTTAATAAATTAATGCGATCCGCTAAAGCCAAGGATAGCAGCACCACAGAAGCAATGATCCCAAAGCGATAGCCATCTTTTAGCCATACAAAAGCAGGTATCAGCTTCAGTTGAGATAACTGATGAACCACAATGCTGCCAAGAAATAGAGTTGAAGACAGAAGATAGTAACGCGCCGGTAAGTATCCGCGCCGAAACGTGATCACGCCCAGAGTAATTGCTAAAGAACAGGTGGCGATCATCCCTAAAGTATTGATTAGTGATACAAATCGAAAGGGCCAGATAAACCAAGAAATGAAGACAAAAGTAAGATATAGTTGATGCAGTTTTAAACCTTGATGCCAACGGGGTAAAAATCTTTTGGTTTCGAGAAATAAGGTGATCCAGCGCAGCAGAGCGATAGATGTGGGATAAGTAATCACAGGAACCGCATATTTGTTCCACCAAATAGCGCTGGGCCAAAAATATTGCGTACCAAAACCATCAAGGCTCGCCATAATTATTCCTACGCCTATGGCAAAACCGATATAGTAAAGATAAGCATGGTCTTTGAGAGCCGTATACAGAAGTAAGTTATAGAGAATAGCGAAGATCAAAATGCCATAGAATAAACCAAGCCAAATATTGTGTAAAGAACGATATTGCCAAAAAGTGATGGTATCGCCTAAATAAGCTTGAATGATTAGAGGCGTAGTGGTTTGGAACCTTAGATAAACTACTTCTCTAACCTGTGGTGGTAGATTAATCCGAAATGCTGGCAGACGATCATTAACATCCCGTGAAGCGAAAGGATATAATAAACCCGTATGCTTAACAAGCCAAGGCTCAGAGCGGTTTAAGTCTTTTGCTGTCTCAGTTTGCGATTTGTCAGAGGCAGACCAGTTGGGTAGATAAATGGCAATACGATCGATCTGGAGATATTCCAGAGATAGGATCAACTGAATTGGTTGCGTAGTGGTATTTTGCAACTCCAATCGCCCCCAGTAAGTCGATGATGTATAGCCAAAAGATGGTGGATTGCTTTCGGGTTGTCGAAATTGCTGGCTAAACTCAGCCCCACTAACTTGGTCAATAGTAAGATTGTTATCTTTATCTTCCAAGAAAAATAAATATTTGCTTAAATCATAGGAATTAAATTCATCTTTAATCTGAATTACTGGCTGTGTTGGTGATGATGAAATGGCAACGGACGGAAAGAACACCGCAAAATTAAAAATTAATGTAATAACAAGTAATATTGTCGTACATAACCAAACTGATTGATTAACAATAAGCGGCTTCACGCGCTTTAATATATGCATAATGCCTCAGAATAATAATTTGGTGATTTAACTATGAAATTAGCTGATTCAGTTTGATCTTCGTAGTTACGGCGGCTGAAATTAATTGATTTTACATTGATCGATTATATGGCTCCATTTTTTACCGCCATAAGAAATCTCATCAGCCTCATTTTATGGTCGGTTAATTGCACCAACATTTGCTCACTTTGTATCAGTTATTACCGTGACAGTGTAATTGTTAGAATCAGGGAATTGTGAGCAATGGTGTTGTCTGGACGGTCACTTCATCTCCCTTAGCTCTAAAGTCTGACTTGCTTATACAAGATGTTTTTAGTTGATCTTACGATATTTTTGATGACTATGACTGAGAACTTGTCATCTATTTTATGCCTAATTCTCGAGACGCTATTGATTACAATATCATTCAAGATAAAAAATCTCGTGAAATAGTTGATACCGATCAATATTCTAAATTACTTATATTTTAAATAGTTTTAAATGAAAAACTTTGATTTACAACCTAGTTAGATTTACAACCTAGTTAATTTGGGCAAAATCTAAATAGGCAAAATATCAAATTTGCAAAATTAACCCATTGTTTATCTATTCTTAATATTGATCGTTTAAGTTCAAGGGGCAAATCTTGATCATGGTACAAGGAATTGATATTACCGTTCATATCGCTCCTTTTGCTCAAAGCGATAGCCGTTGCCTTTTTGTTACTCTTAGCTGGTGACTTTTTTTCTACGTTTCTTTACCACGTCCCCGAGCATATTTTTGGTAAATTTCATTCTCTTATTCACCACAGCCGGAATCGAAATTTCCTTCACTATGCGGTGCTAAATCGTAATCCTTTAGTGTTACTCGATGGAGCTTTGGGCGCACTCCCCTATTTTGTGTTTGTACCTTGGTTTTGGCAAGTTTCTCCTTTAGGCACTGTTTTAGGCTTAATTTTGGGTGAACTCCATGTGATTTGGCGGCACGTTTCCGTAATGGAATGGAAAACCCCACCCAAATTGCTCCAGATTTGTAATACTTTGCAAATTACCACCCCAGAGCGCCATTGGCTGCATCATCAGGATGCTAGGGTAGCTTTTGGTGATATTTTCAATTTTTTTGATCCCCCAGCCCAAGCTTGGTTCAAGTTCTTACTAGGAGTCAAGTTTAAGTTTAGAAGATGGAAGTTAAATACATAAGGGATAATTCTGGTTTATGATTGCGGTTTAATAATTGGCATTTGATCATTAATCTTGGTCAATCATTGGGATAAGCAAATTACCAGGAGCATCTGATCAAAGAGCGACTTTAGCTGTGCTGACAGCGTAAAACCGTGGCAAAAACTTAATTACCAGTGACCCAGATGCTATGGTAAAGCGTCTGGGTTTCTAATTTTTAATAAGATCTCCTAGTTTATGACCTATAACCTATCTAAAATTGATTAATCTAGACTGAGTTAATCTAGAAACGAATTTTATCACCGTTTATTTTTTGCGCCTTATAAGACAAAACCGATATGGACAGTTCCTTAGCCCTTGTTTATCTCAGCATTTTAATTTTGATTCTCGGTACGGTGGCGGTGCTGGTGGTGCGCCAAGTCCTCCGCAGTCGCAAACTAGAGTCGGTTATTTCTGACTTACAACCCAAACTCCAAAAAGAAAAAGGCGCACCCACAGAATACTATCAGTTGGGTAGCGTCTATTTGCGCAAAAAGCTCTATGCCAAAGCCATTGGTGAGTTTAACAAAGCCATCAAAGAAGGCGGCGAAAATTTGCCTGAAGTGTACAACGCCCTTGGCTATGCTTACTTTGCCCAAGATCAATATGATTTGTCGATTCGCCATTACAAAGAAGCTATTGCTCTGCAACCCAACTATGTGACGGCTTTAAATAATTTGGGTCATGCCTACGAAAAGAAAACCCTGATCCCCCAAGCCATTGAAATGTACGAGCAAGCCTATCAAATTGATGGCAAAAATGACATTGCCCGCCGTCGCCTCGAGTCTTTACGCAAGCGAGTTGTACCCACGACTTAGATGGCGCATATGGTGATTGGAAATCTAGATTTAATTTAGATTAATTATTTTCATAAAAAATATCCCTAGATTTTAAAAATAAATCAGGGATATTTTTTATGATTAGAAAATTATTCGGTTAATCCTAGATTTGACTCACGGTTTTCGTGGCTTTTTGCAGGGTGGGGCTAAAAAACATCGGAATGAATTTTTCCACAAAAGTGGCGGGATCGCGCTCCCATGCTTTCTTGACCAAGTTCAATCGGGTTGCATTTAACTCAGCGGCAAAAACAGCTTGGGGTAAATGTTCCATCAAATATTGCGGCCGTTGCCACAGCGGTAAAGTCTCCGCAATTTTAGCCACATTCTCGGCGCGGCGAAACTCTGCCCCAGCTAAAATGTCCATGCCCGACTCAAAAGCTGCTTGCTCAGTGGCAATAAACTTTTGCTTGGTTTGCTCTACCTTGCGCTGATGGGCGGGACTTTGTTTCGCGATTTCCGCAAGGCGACGATTCCCCCAACGCACATGGGCGGTTTCTTCGGGTAAAATTTTGGCGATGGTATCCCGAATTTTCTGATTTTCGGCGGTGGGTTCTTGGGCATCTAGGGCACGAATATGCGCCGCAAAATATTCACAGCCGCGCTTTTCAGTGACGTTAATAGCGGCTAGGGCTTCAATCACGCCATCTTCACGACTAATATTAGGATCAGTAAAAGTCAGGCGATCAAATTCATCAATATAAGAAGTGCCCGGAGGCTTGCCCACCGGCTGATCTAAGTCACAGAGCAGATCTGTTAACCACACGGCATGACGGGCTTCGTCAGCCACATGGTGGGACAAATCCCGCACTAGATCCCGGGGTTGACCGTCGAGGATTTCAATTAAGTTAGTCAGTTCGCGGCAACTACGCTGTTCATTAAAGCGATAACGATTCAGGGTAATCATATGGATTTCCCGCTGACGGACTACTTGATTGAGAATATCGCGGGCACTGAGTTCGCCTCGTAATTTGCGCGGGTAAGCAACGGTCATAAATGTAAAACTAAGCTATCTCAAGTATTTTCTGGGTCTTATTCTAGTTACGCTTGGGCTTTTATCCTAGACACCAAAGAAATAAAATCAACCGATTTACCTGATTCGATGCATCTAGGCTCGCAATGATTTTAAAGTCGCCTCACCAATCACGCCATCTACCGACAAACCATAAAAAGCTTGGGCGCGTTTCACTGCGGTGGTGGTGGCGGGGCCTTGAATGCCATCTATCGCCCCTTGGTAAAAACCTAACTCACTCATTAATTTTTGGGCTTCAGTCACCGTAGACGACGGAACAATAGTTGCAGTGCTACTGTCAGCATTGGTAGCCGCAGGTGATGCCGTGGGTTGGGCCGCCTCGGCGCTACTAGGGGAATCTTTCTCAAGGGCAGCCACGGTTTGCGGTCCAGCGATGCCATCCACATTCAGGTTATAGACAGATTGGGCTTGACGGATGGCAGCTTTAGTTTTTGCTCCGGCGATGCCATCGATCGCACCACTATAAAATCCGCGATCCTTCAGCAGCGCTTGAATTTGTTGATTAGCGGCGATCTCTTCTGGGGTTAAGGGCGCAGCCGACGGTTTAGCATCTGAGGTGGGGTCGGGCTTCTCGTTGTCCTTATTTTTATCAGGAGTTTGATCTGGATTTGGGTCAGAATCTGGAGTGGCAGTTTCATACTGATCGGTTTCTAAAGCCGCAAGGGTCTGGGTTCCTGCGATACCATCTTGGCTCAGGTTATAAAAAGCTTGGGCCCGCAAAATAGCAGATTCAGTTTGTGGTCCTTTGATGCCGTCAATAGCTCCCGGCTCAAATCCGCGCCGTGCCAGTAAAGTTTGAATTTCCGCCACATCACTACTGGCAGTACTAGACTGTGTGGCAGTAGTTGTGGTGCTAACGACGCTACCTGTGGTTACAGTGGCGGTAGATGTGCTGCTGGTGGTTGCTTGGGCATGGGCTAAACCACCAACCGTTAAACTAGCGGCTACAACTCCGGCACAACCCACTAGCGCCACGGTGCGGGTCGTCTGTTTTAACTGGTCTAGTGTGTGGCAATTTAGCGCTGGTGCAATTTCTATACCATTATTAGCCGCATCAAAAGCTAGCTCACTATGCACATAGGTAATTAGTTCCATATGGATCAACCTCAAGCCCGTAGAACCGTTGACCTTTATATTTTAACCAATATGTTTGATGTTGATGAGGGAGTACGTGAAATAATCGCCAAAGTCAACCGGTTAATGTCAGGGAAAAAGTCAGTAAAAGTCGGCAAAAGTGGTTAATTGTCTTATAAAGCCATATTTAACTTTTTGGCGGCTCAATTCTCTGGAAGATCGGTGCAGCATTAGCCAAAGTCTGACCCACGGGTAAAATTCCCCACTGGGTATGCTCCCAAGGCGTTTGCTCCGTTAAGGTTAAACCCAACTGCTGATAGACTGCCGCACTGAGATTTGGCACAATCGGCGCAAGTCCATAGGCGGCTAAACGCACCGCTTCGAGCAAGGTATAAAGAGTCTCATTTACTTCCGCTTGATTGCCTGCCTTAAATTGCTTCCAAGGAGCCGCTGCATCAATTAATTTATTGCAGTTCCCAATTAATAACAGCACTCCTTCGCAAAGAGTCCGAAAATTGAGATTAGCGTAATTGCTTGCAAAACTATCTCCTAAAGCCTTGGCTTCAGCAATGATTGGAGCCATTAATTCCGTCACACTGCTAGGTTCAGGATTGGGCACAATTTGCTGGCAATATTTACTAGCCATGCCTAGACTACGATTGAGCAAGTTGCCCAAATTATTGGCTAAATCAGCATTGAGAATATTGATAAATCGCTCTTCGCTAAAGTCGCCATCTTTGCCAAATTCAATTTCTTTGAGGAAATAATAGCGCACTGCATCGGCTCCATAACGATCCACCAAATCGTGAGGATCAATCACATTACCGAGAGTTTTACCCATTTTTACGCCGTCTTTGGTTAGCAGTCCATGTCCAAAGACTTTTTCTGGTAAAGGCAAACCCGCTGACATCAACATAGCAGGCCAATAAATGGCATGGAATCGCAAAATATCTTTCCCAATGATGTGCAGTTTGAATGGGAACCACTGATTAATCGCATTCTCTAAATTAGGTTCTGCATCTTCATCTAATAAAGCGGTCACATAACCCAAAAGCGCATCAAACCACACATAAATCGTATGGGTCGGGTCGGTGGGAATGGGAAAACCCCAATCTAAATTCACCCGTGAAATGGAAAAATCTTTGAGACCTTGACCGATGAAACCTAGGACTTCATTGCGGCGGCTTTCGGGCTGAATGAAATCAGGATTTGCCTCGTGAAATTCCTCTAAAGCTGTTTGATATTTCGATAAACGGAAGAAATAATTTGGCTCGTCGCGCCATTCACAGCTAATAGTAGTATGGGTAGGACAGCGATGTTCTTCGAGTAATTCCCGTTCTTCTTTAAATTCTTCGCAAGCTACGCAATACCAACCCTGCTGCTGATTGAGATAAATATCACCGGACTCATACACCCGCATGAAAAATTCATTCACAATCGCGTGATGTTTTGGGGCAGTGGTACGGGAAAACCGATCATAACTGATGTGCAGCTTATCCCATAGGGTATAAAAACCCTCCACAATCTGATCACAATGGGCTTGGGGTGATAGCTGATTTTTCTCGGCGGTGCGTTGAATTTTTTGCCCATGCTCATCAGTGCCCGTGATAAACAAAGTCGGATGTCCCCGCAGGCGATAGAACCGCGCCACGGCATCAGCGGCTATGGTGGGGTAAGCGCTGCCAATGTGCGGCACGTCGTTGACATAAAACAACGGGGTCGTAATCGCAATGGGCTGGAGATCCGTCATGGTTTTGGGGCTGGGGCTACGGGATTTAATATTTTTAACACTAGGTAGGTGTTAAGTATAACGTGAGTTCGACTGTGGAATAGATGATTTCTACCAAAGTTTTACCAACTACCGTTATTCAGTTAATTTTATCTCCTTGGATATTCATAAAAGTTCCAGCCCTAGGGGTTCGCTTTCTATGAAGTTCGTTGCATCCTCAGGATATGTAAAGCCCTAGATATTATTACGTCAAAGCTGCGTCTCCTAAATTCCCTAATCTAATCTAATCTCTATCTCAAACTTTTTCCTTGAAGTTCAACTGATTCTCTTTTTTGCCGCAACCAGTTCACGAATGCGCGGTGATTGGAGTCCTAGTACTATTAGGACTTACGCAGAAGTTTCTCAGACCCTCACCCCTAGCCCCTCTCCCAAAGTGGGCGAGGGGAACAAGAAATTGATCTTACTCCCCTTCTCCCGTTCTGGGAGAAGGGGTTGGGGGATGAGGGCAATTTAGGTTTTGGGTAAGTCCTAACTATGTCATTTTCGGGTATGCCTCTAGCAATGAGTTCTTGATCGACAAATATTTCCGTGGCGTTATGTTGGAGCCAAACTTTGTTATCAATAATATCAATCTACATCGGACAGCCATAAATGCGCCGAGCGCCCTGCCAGCCCACATGGACTAACAAGTAGCGATCCCGCTTTTCATCAAATACTAATTCAGCAGTGACGTTTTCATGGGGTGAGACGCTTTCTTGGGCATATTCTTCGAGAAAAATCCGCACGATTTGGCGATAACGTTCTAGTCGATCCATTGTTCTATTTCCTCTTTTTCTGTATTGTAAACCAGTAGCTTAGCTGTATATTTATTAAAGATCCCCGACATTTCCCAAGAAAAAGTCGGAGATCTTAATTCTATTCACCACTTCACTCATCAGCCGCCTAGTTGTCTGATGCGCTCTAGGGCGTTGTTATACCAAGTCGTGTCACCATCCCGTTGTAATAGTCTTGCTGCTTACTGAAAATCCACTGAAGTAGATTGAGTGCTTGCTAAATCGACCTTGGTATTGCCATGATCATAGAAAACATACGGACTGATTCGTCTGATTTCCTTTAGTACTTTCTCATGCAGAGTTGTGTCACCATTTCGTTGAGATAATCTTCTTGCTTCTTGAAGGTCTTCTAAAGCAGATTGAATCATTCCTAAGTCTGACTTTGCTAAACCGCGATTGAGGTAAACCTCAGCAAGGTCAGGTTTGATGCGGATGGCTTGGTTAAAGTCATTAATCGCGCCCTGTTTGTCTCCTAATGCTAACTTCGCATTACCGCGATTGTTGTAAGCCTCAGCATAGTCAGGTTTGAGTCTGATGGCTTCGTTGTAATCAGAAATC
>JBAXSK010000191.1:0-8604 GCA_037130765.1 Pseudanabaena sp. ELA607 | reverse complement strand
CTAGGGTGTGTAATTTATGGGGGAGCAAATCAGGAAATTGAGGATTAAGCAATATGGATCAGATTTATATTCCGCAACTACAGCGTATGAAAGATGGCACAGACACCATTGAATTTCGCGAGGTTTTTCCTGATTTACCTACCTTAACACCGGTACAAGGGGTGCTACGAGTATGTCATCGCGGCGCTTTTTTGGAAGTGACCGTAAAAGCAATGGCTATTATGACCCTGACCTGTGATCGGACATTAGTGCAGTTTAATCACCGCTTAGAAGTGGATACCAGCGAATTAATCTGGTTGGCTAACTTAGATGCCAAGGAAGTATCCCATCACAAGGAACGGGAAGTTGAACTAGATGACTTGGTGGAGTCTTTACCTCCTAATGGCTATTTTGATCCTCAAAGTTGGCTCTATGAGCAGCTTTGTTTGGCTTTACCTTATCCAGTAATTGCTCCTGATGCCCCAGAGCATATTCCGGTGATTGAAGAGGTGAATTTACCGGGTGTGGGGCATGGCAGTAATCCTAATCTGGCGATGCATTCTGAAGTTGATGCCAATAAAATAAAAAAAGTGCCGGATAAGCGCTGGGCGGCTCTGGCAAAATTGAATTTGTCTGATGATCTTGATGAGGAAAATATGGAGTCAGATCAAATTGACTCTAGTAATTGATGGAATAATTTTGAATTGCTATTGCTTCCCTGCACTACTGGCGCGGGGCATGAGGACTAATCACTAACCCCCAAACAGCCAAACCCATAGAGGCAAGGTGGCAAAAATTACAAAACAACCACCGGCAAAAAAAGTAGCCGCGAGTTCTTGATCTAGGCGATATTCTTGGGCTAGAGATAGGGTGATCAAGCTAGGAGGCATGGCACATTGCAACACAATGGCTAAACGTAATGGGCCCGTAATGCCTACCAAGGTAAGCGCCACCCCGATCAAAATGGGACTAACTAACATTTTGATGCCCAAACCAATCACCGCTTGATAAATTTTTTGGATTTCAGTCAGTTGGCTTAACTGAAGACCAATCATGATGAGGCATAGGCATATGATTGGGGCACTTGTCATGGCTAGGATGTGGGTCACAGCGCTAGGCAGGTTAAATGGACTCAGCCCTAAACCTAAGACTAGTGCCCATAAAAAAGGATGGCGTATCAGTCCTAGGCTGATATGTTTGAGGAGGTTTTTTCTGAGTTTGAAATTGCTGAAACGCCGCGCTAAGACTACGCCTAAACCATAGCAAGCCAAAGTTGATCCCAATAGATCATATAAAATCGCGCCCCCGATGTAATCACCGCCTACTAAAGATAAAACTACGATTAAACCTAAATAGCTACTATTACCCACCATCATGGCGGCAAAAATACTGCCTTGGCTAGCTTGGCTCCAATTACTTTGCGAAAACTTCAGTGATTTACCCGGATTTTTGCGCTCGGCACGGAGAATAGTTTTGTCATCTAAATTATTAATGTAATAAATACCTGTGGCATCACTTTTAATTCGTTCATTGTTAATCCCTAAATCAATCCAAATCAAAGCAAAAACTAAACTTAAACCAATGGCAGACCAAGCCAGGATCGGATTGAGGCATAGACCAATATTGATGGACTTGCCTTGGAGGGCGCTGATAGTCAGTAGCGGAATGCCCCCCCAATACAAAAAATTTTCCAGATAACGGCTGATAGATTTGGTAGTCCGTATGCCGATGAATTTACCGATGATCAGCCCGCCAGAGAACCAAATAATCAGGGTTGCATAGAGTAAGGTTAACGATTGTTGCATGGTATGTGTGTGGTTAAAATCATAGAGCGCTTATTCAGTTCGCAAAAGCAACATAGAGCGAGCTATTGATTAGTTGATACCAGCATTAATTCCTGGATGGGGGGCAAATTACCGATGCCGTTGTAGGTAATCTGGCGTGGGGTAGTCAATATGCTTAGATCCCGCCGATGTTTGGCTTCTTCATAATAGGCAAGAGATGCTTCGACTTCCCCTAGCTCTAGTGTATTGCGAATCCATAGGATACGGGCATCCGCAGGTGTGCGTAATCCCAGTAAATTCATGGCAATGGCAATGGCTTCATGGTCTTGGGGTAAATACATGGGAATCTTTGCACCGAGCAGGTTTTGGGCGGTTACGGCATTGGCATAGGTTTTGGAAAAATCAATTTTATCTACCAATCGCTGGGTGGTCAGATCAGCTAAACCAATCCCCATGCCGTTACCTTGGCTGTGGGGACTGAGATCGCGCACGAAAATTTTTTGAATAAATGGTGGTAACACGGTTAGCTCTTGACAAAAAATCTTCTTCAAGCCGGTAATGTTGGTATCCATGCCTGCACCACTGATATTTTTGCCAATTTCATCAATGATTAGCAAATCAATGTGGTCAAAGGGAAGTCGAGGACACCAAGACTTAGCTTTTTGCAGCAAAATTGGTTCTTGAGTTAACCATTGCTCGGCAGGGATGGCGTGGATTTCTGCGGTTTCACCATAGCCGTTTTCGAGAATTGCCAGCCCAAAAGTGAGCGGCAGTTGTTGCATCGCGATTTCATAGACATCACTTATCACCCGTTCAAAAGCATACTTAGTGAAATATTTATGACAAGTCTGCGCCCCGATTTGTTTGCCCAAACCAATGGCCAGCATTTTGAGTAAGCCGCTCTCAATACTACCGACAAACCTAGTATGGGGCTTAATCCGATTTAGCAAAATAATTTTGTCCGCATTAGCCGCATAATCATCACAGTAAACTGGCATACCTAAAGCGGTTTCACCTAAATATTTCACTGCCATTGCAGCTTTAATAGGTACACCCATCGTAGTTTCGGTAATCCCAAATTCTGCCAAGATTTGCCGCTGCCCCATTGCCGTTGCCCCACCATGACTACCCATAGCAGGCACAATGAACGGTGCTGCGCCTAAAGCAATTAATTGTTCTAGGAGTACGCCAAGAATTTCGCGATGATGAGCAATGCCGCGACTGCCTACCGCCACAGCCACAGAATCCCCCGGATAAATTTGATTCTTGAGGGGTAAACTTTGAATTGCTTCTAGGGTTGACTGACAAATATCGGTAACTTTCTGTGATGCAAAATGCTGCGCCAACCGAAACATTCTGGGAAGATTCATATATTTGAATGATTTCATCAAAAATAGATCGTAACTCTCAGGAATTACTTGGAATGACAAACCAGTTTAAGATCAGGTAAAATTTTGGTGGGATATGGATCTGGCTCACAAAACCTTTATAGCGGGGGAATCTTGCCTACTTAGTGATTTACCTGAGTCCGCCAAATAAGCTGTAATTAATCCCTGTGAGATAGGCAATCTTGCCTTGCCATATCGCCATCAAACTAATCGCGGCAAATTTATGTCTCTAAATTTATATCTGTGATCTCTGTCTCGAATCTATGTCTCAGAAATTTTTTCCCAAATTAAGCCTCAATATATCGAGGCAATAGCTTTATAATGCCTCAGAGACAGATTGTTCAAAATTAATTAATAATTGATTTAGCTAGTTTAATTTTCCCAATATAGGGTATTTGATTTCCATCAATTTCGCTTGATCAGCCTTTTACCATTGATACGGGTATCTTATCAAGCTGGAAATGGCTGTAGTTTTAGTAATTAATTGCGATCAGATTTGTCCAGTAATTCCCCAACATGAAGCAAAATCAACTATTTAGTCCATAATCAATAGGGAAGATTCATGTATCGACGCTTTACCTCTTTTATATTACTGATTTTAGTGGTATTTACCTTAGTTACTTGTACTAGTTCTAGCCCAGTAGCTAATTTATCACCATCAAAAAATGACAGATTTCGGATTTGGTGGAATGAAGGATATTATCCTGAAGAAACAGCGGTAATTCGCCAAATTGTCAGTGATTGGCAAAAAGCTACTGGCAAAGAGGTGGATTTAACTCTTTATAGTGAAAAAGATTTAGCGCGGGAGGTAAAAAATTCTATTGAGCGGAATACGCCGCCAGATGTGCTTTATAGCTATACCGCAGATTTTAATTTGATTCCAAAACTGGCTTGGCAAAATCGCTTAGCCGACTTGTCTGATGTCATTTTAGCGCACAAAGATGAGTTTGATCCTCAGGTTTTAACTGCGGTTAAATACACTAATAATGTGACAAAGAAGCGGGATTATTATGCAGTTCCCATTTCCCGTAATTCGATTCATTTACATTATTGGAAAGATTTGCTTGAGGAAGCAGGGAAAGACAGCCATAATCTGCCCAAGGATTGGCAAGGATTTTGGCAAGTATGGAGTGAAGCTCAACGAGTTTTACGGCAAAAGGGGAAAACCAATATTTATGGTTTAGGATTGCCAATGTCAGCTACAGCTACAGATACTTTTTTTGCCTTTGAGCAGTTTCTCAATGCTTATGGCGGGCAGATTATTACGGACAGCGGTAAATTACAGATTAGTGCCGATGCTAGACAGGGCGTAATTGCAGCCCTCACCGATTATACAAGTTGGTTTAATAATGGTTTTGTGCCACCCAAGGCGGTAGATTGGGCTGATCCTGATAACAATGTGACCTTCTTGAATAAAGATGTCATCATGACCGCGAATCCAACCCTATCTATTCCAGCTTCGCAACGGGCTAACTCAAAGGTCTATCAGGATAAACTGGCTACCGTAGAATGGCCCAATAAACTAGATGGGAAGCCATTGGTTAATCTGGTAGCAGTAAAACAAGTGATCGTTTTTGAGTCTTCGCTCCATAAAGAAACTGCGAAAAACTTTCTATCCTATTTAACGCGCCCTGAGATATTAATCAAGTTTGTTAAAGGTTCTCAAGGGCGATTTTTTCCAGTCATGACCAGTATTGCCAAAGATTCTTTTTGGTCTGATCCTAGCGATCCCCATATTTCCATTGCCGTTAAACAATTACAACAAACCCGAGCATTTAATCAGGTGCTGAATCCAGCTTATACGGAAGTACAAGCCAAAAACGTCTGGGGAAAAGCGATTCGCGATGTTGTTGCTAATCAAGTTACCCCTGAGCAAGCCGCAGATAAAGCCTTACGGGAAATTGAACAAATTTTTGCGAACTGGAAGTAAATCATTAACTGCCTCTAGGATTTGAGATAGGGATTTGATCAGGAGTTATGTATTTTCTAGGGCAGATTTATGCTGTAAAGCTAAAAAAGTTTACCTTATCTAAAGCTTGGTGAGCCTAGAATATACCTTGTTAAATTCTTACCTGATCCAGTTTAGCTAGATGAATATGCGTTTTCCATCAACTTAGAAACGCATATATATGGATCATAGGTTTAACCGATACATAATTCCTTAACATCATATTAGAATTATCTAAGTTATATTTGAGCTTGAGTAAAAGTCGCGTACAATTCGCTTTTAAGTTGTGATCGCAGTTGCATCTAAATTCCTCACTAATCACCATGAAATTCATCAATCGTAGTCTTTTATTTAAGTTAGTTGGTTCCTTCTTTTTATTGTCAGGAATTACCATTGGCTTAGTATCTTATATTGCTAATGTGCGTGGGCGTGAAGGCTTAAGGAATTCAGTGTTTGAGCGTTTAAAAGTGGCTGATTCCCTTAAAGAGAACCAAGTGCGCAGTTGGTTTGACGGTAGGCGTAATGATGTAATTTTAATTAGTGAATTAGGTGAAGTGCGTCAGTTAGTTGATATTTTGCAAAAAGCTGCGCCAGATAGTCCTGAATATCTAGAAACTTCCGATAAACTGCGTAAAACTCTATCAGCGATTGCCAAATTAAAACCACAAATTAATGAGATTTCTGTTTTAAGTGTGACTGGGACTGTATTATTTTCGACCAATCGCGATAAAATCAATAAATATCAGCCCCTTGGCAATACCACCACGCGGTTTACCCGAGATGAGCAAACCATAGTCAAACCCAGCTTTTATACTTCCACAGTCACTGGCAAACCTGTCATTACCTTTGCCACGCCTTTAATGAATGCTAAAGGAGAACGCATCGCTGAAATTGCCGTAGACTTGAATCTCAAAGATATTGACACTTTAATTCGCACTCGCACTGGTTTAGGACTAACCGGACAAACCTATCTAGTGGGTAATTTGGAATCAAAAAGTGGGTTCATTTCCGGTGATGTCAAAAATAATCAAGCTTTAATCAATGTTGATAGTAACGGCATTAATAATGCTCTCAAAGGTACAGACGGTAGCGGTCTTTATAATAACTATGCGGGCGTGCCTGTAATTGGGGTTTTCAATTGGCTAGATGATTTAAATCTAGCCTTGATTTCGGAAATGGATCAAGCCGAAGCATTTGAACCAGCGGCTCGTTTAGCGCGGGAAATTTTATTGCTGGGTTTAAGTTCCGCAGCGCTTCTATTAGTGGCAGTGTATGTATTAGCGCGGCGTATTACGCAGCCAATTCTGGCTATTGCGGATACAGCAATATTGGTATCTCAAGGAGATTTGCAGCAGAAAGCTCCCGTAATGACCAATGACGAAATTGGTTCTTTGGCTAATGCTTTTAACGAAATGACGGATAAACTGCGCCAGTCCACCGCTCAGTTAGCCGATTATAATCGTACTTTAGAAGAAAAAGTGAATCAACGGACAGGGGAAATTAGAGCGATTATTGACAATATGGCGGATGGATTGGCCGTAGTAGATTTAAATAATCAAATTATTCAAGGCAATGCGACATTAGCGAAAATGCTGCATACTCCATTAGAAGATATAGTCGGCAAATTCGCCCAAGATATATTTAGCCCAGAAATTCAAGCCCTGATTTACCAAAATCGTCAGGATATACGCCACGTTTATAGCGATGAATTTCTTGCGCCGAATAATATGATTGGCAAAGCTTCAGTTAGTGCCGTGGTAAAAACAGATCCGCAATCTTCTGAACAGCAGTCTTATTTAGGTTCGGTGGTAATTGTGCGTGACATTACTGTAGAGAAAGAAATTGATCGGATGAAAACAGATTTTATTTCCACAGTTTCCCATGAATTGCGCACTCCTTTAACTTCTGTTTTAGGTTTTGCAAAGTTAATTCAGAAAAAATTAGATGATGTGATCTTCCCTGAAATCAAGACCGATGACCGCAAAATCAGCCGTTCCGTCCGTCAAGTGAGTGAAAATATTGAAATCATTGTTTCTGAAGGGATGCGGCTCACAAAGCTGATCAATGAAGTATTAGACATTGCCAAAATGGAGGCGGGGCGCATTGATTGGCGGATGGAAGAGATTACTATTGACGATGTAATTGATCGGAGTTTGGCGGCAACTTCGGCTCTTTTTGAGCAAAAGGGCTTAATTTTTGTCAGGGATATTCCCCCTAACTTGCCCGTAATCATTGGGGATCAAGATCGCTTAATTCAAGTAGTGATTAACTTGATTTCTAATGCCGTAAAATTTCAATCCCATGGCGCAATTACCTGCAAAGCTGCCATTAGGAATAGTGCGCTCTGTGTTAGCGTGATTGACCAGGGTATGGGAATCGCTCCCGATGACTGCGATAAGGTATTTGATAAATTTAAACAGGTAGGAGATACTTTAACCGATAAGCCTAAAGGCACAGGGTTGGGACTACCTATTTCTAAGGAAATTATTGAGCATCATGGCGGTAAGATCTGGGTAGAAAGCGTGTTGGAGCAAGGCAGTACTTTTAGCTTTACGATTCCATTGCCTCAAAGTGATGCGGAAGCCAGTGCAGCAGAGAATACGCTTCAAGTTATGGAGCCTAGAGTTATAGAAGGACAAACTATTAATATTGAAGCCTTAGTAAGGCAGTTAAATTTGTCGTCTCAGGGCAATATTACACCTTTAGTTAGGGAACGCAAAACCATTTTAGTAGTGGATGATGATCTAAATACGCGCAAATTAATTCGTCAAGAATTGGAGAGCTTAAATTATTTCGTCCGTGAGGCAGTAAGTGCTGAACAGGCTTTACAAGAGGTGCATAAATCCAAGCCAGACCTGATTACTTTGGATGTCATGTTACCCGGCATGAGCGGTTATGAATTAGCTGCGAAATTAAAACAAGATCCAGCGACTTTTGATATTCCCGTTATTATTATTTCTATCTTAGATAGCGATCATCATGATGTGCATCTTGGGGTGGATCGCTATATTAGTAAGCCCTTTGATCATCAACATTTATCTGCCGAGGTTGAGGGTTTATTAGCTACAAATAATAAAACGAAGAAAGTTTTAATTGCGACAGATAATGAGCAAACTTTGCAGACTTTAACCATTGTATTAAAACAGTATGGATACAATGTATTTCAAGCTAACACTAGTGAAACAATGGTCAATCAAGCTAATCAAGCTAATTTTGATTTGATTATTACTAGCACAAAATTTGCTGATCAGCAGAAGCAAATTCAGCGTTCATCTGGTAATCTAGCACCGATTTCTTTTGTTTTAGCAGATGAAAAAATTGCTAATTAAAAGGTTATTATTTATTATTATTTAGAAAATTATAACCCCTCAAAAATCTTCTAGTTAAGACATTTTTACAGAGTGTTTTGATCCATGAGATAAAGTATTTTTATAGAGAATGGAATTGATATATAGTCATTTAAAATTATTTTGGCACATTAAAAGAACTTGACCACCCCCCGCCT
>JBAXSK010000190.1:0-8750 GCA_037130765.1 Pseudanabaena sp. ELA607 | reverse complement strand
CTTGAGTAAATTGTTGAGGTTGTTGCGTTTCTGATTGCTCTAAAGTCCGAAATAAACCAAATTCAGTGGCTATTAATTGACGAATCGCTTGGCGTACAGCTTGGGCGGCATTCTCCTGAATACAAGCCATATAACTATGCACCGTAGTCAGTCCATAGGCTTTGACTAAATCCATTAGTTCTTTCGTGCCAGTGTTGTTAGCGGCAATTTGCGCTTTGAGATCAGCGATATTTTGGGTAATATTCCGCGCCGGATATGGATTATTCTGTAAATGAGCGCTTAAACTAGTTTCTTGAAAGATACCAGCACTGACTAGGGGGAAATCATCAAATAGAATTCCTTCCTGATCAATATGGTCACTATGGGGAGGCATCGAACCGGGGGTAATGCCGCCAATATCAGCATGATGACCTCTAGAAGCAACATAAAAATCTGGATTTAGTTTACTTGCCGATAGCTGCTCCAATTCACTAATAAAAACCGGTGTAATTACCGTGATATCCGGTAAATGCGTGCCACCATTGTAAGGATTATTAGTGGCAAATACATCCCCAGGTTTGAGAATCGAGCCGTGATTAATCAGAGCCTTAACACATTCCCCCATGGAACCAAGATGCACCGGAATATGGGGCGCATTGGCGACTAAATCCCCATAACCATCGAAAATCGCACAGGAAAAATCCAACCGCTCCCGAATATTCACACTAGCGCTAGTATTTTGTAAGGTAAAGCCCATTTGTTCCGCAATGGACTGAAAGCGATGTTTAAATATTTCTAATTGCATCGGATCAGTGGTGGCAATATCCTGATTAACCGATTGATCGTGGGTTTGGTGATGTGAATTATGGTCTATCGCTTTAATTATCAAATGACCTTGGGCATTCACTCTAGCTTGCCAATTATTTTCAATGATATTTGTGCCAGTTTGATCGAGAATAATCCCTAAGCCATTAATACAGTCGGCAGGGGTTAATTGTTCTCGCTGATAAACCGGCGCATTGTGCCATGCTCCCTGACTATAAACCGGCACATGGGCGATTGGTTGGGCATAGGTCTTCCATTTAGAGGGGGGATTTTGCGGCGCTATAGTTGGATTGAGCCTATGATTTTGGCTCTTAATTAACTCTACAGTCAGTTTTTCAATCCATAATTGACGTTCAGGAAATGTAAACCCATAACGCTCCTGATGCATTTGACTAAAATCTATATAGAGCTGCTCGAACATCGCAGCAAAATCAGCATTACCATGATCATGATCGGGACTTTGCTGCCATTTTTGGTGCCATTGCTGCCACGGCACGGCTAAACTAGTTTCTGTTCCCTTATAGCGCAAAAATATCAGGATGCTGATTTTTACATTATGCTTCTCATAGAGTGAATTATCATCCAAATTGAAATCGCTGTTGACCTCAGTTTGATTAACGCCTAATTGTGCCATACCTTCTCGAATTAAATCAGGCATCATAGTTGGCATGACTAAGAGATGTTCGGGAATAAATGGCAAATTAATGGACTTCTCTTTGAGAACCCGCTGATCCGCTAAACCAATGCCATAGGCGGAAAGCACCCCCGCATAGGGATGAATCAGAATCTGTTTTATACCAAGATTTTCCGCTAAAAGGCAGGCGTGTTGCCCCCCCGCTCCCCCAAAAGCACACAGCACATATTGAGTGATGTCATAACCGCGCTGAACTGATATTTTCTTAATTGCCAATGCCATTTTCTCAATCGCTACGGCTAAAAATCCAGCAGCGATTTCCGCCGGTGATTGAAATTTTTGCCCCGTCATAGCTTCAATTTCTTGACCTAAGGCGATAAATTTCTGATGCACTACTTCTGTATCTAATGCTTCACGACCACTAGCACCAAAGATTTTAGGGAAAAATTCGGGACGAATCTTACCCACCATCACATTACAGTCTGTTACCGTCAAATTACCGCCGCGACGATAGCAAGCAGGCCCTGGATTGGCCCCTGCCGAGTCCGGCCCCACCCGATAACGTCCCCCAGCAAAACTCAATAACGAACCGCCACCAGCCGCTACGGTATGCACCGCCATCATTGGCACACTGAGGCGCACTCCGCCAATTTCCGTTTCTTGAGCGCGTTCGTATGTCCCAGCATAATGCATGACATCCGTTGAAGTGCCGCCCATATCAAAACCAATTACTTGGGTAAATCCAGCCTCCTCAGCCGCTTTGACCGCACCGACTACGCCCCCTGCGGGCCCCGATAAAATGCTATTACAACCATGAAAATTCGCTCCATCAGTCAAGCCACCATTAGATTGCATAAATAGAAGGTGCATCGCTTTGGGATGGGGCATCGTATTAGCTTCTAATGGATTTGATGACACATCATTTTGATTACAGTTATCTTGATTAGTATGATTCTGATGGGAATTATAGAGAGCGTGATTAATTTGCGCCACGTAACGATGCAAAATAGGCGATAAATAGGCATCAGCAACGGTTGTATCCCCCCGTCGCACCAACTTGATCAAAGGACTGACCCGATGGGAAATCGAAACTTGACTAAAACCCACTTCTTGGGCAATTTGACCAAGCCGCTCTTCATGAATTGGAGCCAGATAACTATGCAACAAGACCACCGCACAGGCACGAAATCCTTGATTAAAAGCCGCTGTTAAATCCTGCTTGGCTTGGGTTTCGTCGAGGGAACAGATCACATGACCTGCCGCGTCAATCCGTTCCTTAACTTCGATCACCGCACTATAAAGCATTTCTGGCAAAACAATCTGACGGGCAAAAATATCAGGGCGATTCTGATAACCAATTCGTAACGCATCCGCAAATCCAGCCGTAATCACTAATACCGTTGGTTCCCCTTTTCTTTCTAATAAGGCATTAGTTGCCACAGTGGTTCCCATTTTAATCGCGGCAATTTCATGGGTCGGTATAGCATCCTGTTGGCTAATACCCATCAATTCCCGAATCCCCTGCATCGGCGCATCGCCATAGAAATCAGGATTTTCGGATAATAACTTATGCACCAGTAAATGACCATCAGGACGCAGGGCCACAATATCTGTAAACGTGCCACCCCGATCAATCCAAAATTCCCATTTACCTGCCATGATGTCATTAACGCGAATAATTGGAAATTATCAAAGCGGGTGGCGGGAATCGAACCCGCGACAACAGTTTGGAAGACTATTGTTTTACCACTAAACTACACCCGCAATATGACTTGAAGCAAACCGCATTTAATCATAGCCCCTAGTGGGCTTAGTTGTCTACTAGGGGCTATGATTTTAGGCAAAATTATTTCCTTTAGGCACAAAAACAAAACCTAGAAGGAGAATTGCATCCGCATACTGCCCACAAATATCGTGGGGTTATTGCTGAAGTTATTCGGAGCAAAGATCAGATAAGCCGAGGGAATCAAAGAAATATTCTTCGATACAGGCACGCTATAGGCGGCTTCCAAGTCATACTGTGTGCCGCCATTACCAGCGCCAGAAACCATATACTTTTTGCCACCGGTATAGTTGAAAGGCATCCCGAAGGATAATAAGCCCATTGCCCCTTCCTTGAACAAGTCAGGGAAAGCCATCCCCACTTGGAAGGTTTGCATGGTCACACTGCCCACGCTACCAGTACTCTTGTTCAAGTTGGTGCTGCCAATGCCATAGCGACCGAACAAGCCAAAGCCCTTGCTCATCAACCAGTCAAAGTTAGCCACAAAAACATCTGACTGACCGTTGGTTAAAGCACCGCCAGCGCCGTCATCAGCTAAACCAGGCAACGAAGGGGTAAACCCAGCGCCACCCACTTGACCAGCGGCATTAGCTTGGGCATTGGTGCGGCTATAGAGGAAACGGAAGGCAAAGGCATCATTGGGCTTATAGCCAATTTCTGTAGATAGGGCGCTGTTACCACCGAATAGACCTTGGTTAGCAGCACTAGCACCGCCGCCACCCGGTCCTGGCCCAAATTCATTGCTTTCCGCCAAATAGCCCAACTTGAAGTCAAAGCTACCCATCGGAGTCATGAAAACAGCCCCAGCGCCACGCTTAGCATTGGTTAACAGGGTGCTGTTGATCGAGTTAAAGGTGCTGTTAGCTGGGTTGATGAAACGAATCGCATCAAAATACTTATAGAAGTTGACCCGAGGCCCAACTACCAAAGTCCCCTTTTCCATTACGGGGAAGGTATAGGACAACTCCCGCAAAATGAACTGATTAGCATTTGCCCCAGCGGTTTGGTCGGTGAAAGGTACACCAGTGGTGTTATAGAAACCAGAAGATACATAGCTGTTGAAGGGAGAATCAGCATTACCTACGCCCAACTGAGTAACCAATTGATCCTTGCCAGTAAAGGAGGTATTCAAGGTCAACCATGCCAAGCCGCTCATGGTGGTGTTAGGCTTAGGCGCAATGGCACCAACGCCGGTCGTAGCCCGCACGCCAGTTTCTTGACGCACATCAGCACTAGAAACACCAGTGACATTAAAGTAAACCGAACCGCTCAGCTTGGTGGTGGTAGAAAACTGTTGGGCTTCGATGGTGTTGACTTTGCCTTCTAAGCTATCCACCCGACGACTGAGATTTTTCAGTTCAGCGCTAAAGTCGTCTTGCAGTTTTTGGATCGTGGCTAAATCGGCTTTGCTGATGCGATCACTGCCACCGGCCATCATTTGCGCACTGAATTTCTCCAAACACTGATTCAAAGCAGCGGCAAACTCAAAGCGAGTTAAAGTGTTGCGACCACGGAAAGTGTTGTCAGGATAGCCATTGATACACTGATATTTGTCGGTCAGGTTTTGCAATGCACCATAGGCCCAGTCGGTGGGCTTAACATCAGTCATTTGCTGCACTGAGGTAATCACCTGAGCCGTTCTGTTGTCTGCGGCGGCTTCATTCACTGCCAAAGGATCGCCGTTAGCCACACTACGAATCAGACTAGTTTCAGCTTTAGCATCAGCAACAATATTGTTGTTCACCGCTTGAGCCTGCACAGCATTAGCACCAGCCAGACCAGAAGACAAGCTAACAATCATCCACAGGGGCAGATTTTTAGTTAAAATTTTAGACGGGGATGTTTTACTCATTCCTACACACCTTGTACGTTTACGCTTGTAGTGGTAAGAATCAAGATCACAAAAATCTTATCAATGACTTACCACTACAAGCTTTACTGATTGAAACTAGCAAGGTGTATTCCCAAGAATTGTAGTGCAGGTTACACTCGTTTCCTTATATTGCGATGTTTTCCCATGAGTTAACTAATAAATTAAGTTAAGAGTGAATTGAAAATAAGGTTGATTTTCGGATAGGGACAACCAAAACATAAATTCAAATCAAAATTTCAATAAAAAGAAATTAAACAATTATCTAATTTTTTTCAATAATCTTTCTAAATAATATTTTTGAATAAGTATTGCTCCAATCACTTCTACAAATAAAAGGCATTAATTCTCATAAAAAGCTTGATATAAGTACGATTCATCAAAATCATGGGCAAAAAAACAACAATATTGACCTTTTTAAAATTCATGACTATAGGTCTATTGTTAGTATTTTCGGTCTATGGTGTTAGCTTATATTTTATCAATGCTGAAGCTAAAATCTCGACTATTTTGGTCTCTGCCGCGTCCAGTTTGAAGCCAGTTTTAGAGGAAATCACGCCAATTTATGAACAAGCCAACCCTAAAGTAAAAATAACTTATAACTTTGGTGCTTCTGGCAGCTTAGAGCAACAATTAGAGCAGGGGGCAACAGCGGATGTATTTATTGCCGCCTCAGCAGAACATATCGAGATTTTACATCTGCAAAACCTATTAATTTATGATACTAAAAAAATTATTGCTGCCAATCGTTTAGCCTTGGTTGTACCCACTTCTAGTCATTTCAATGATCTCACGCGCTTAACGATTGATGACTTTATTGATTTGACTAAAGATGAAGTACAGCAATTAACCATCGGTGATCCCCGCACTGTTGCAGCAGGGAAATATGCTCAAGAAGTTTTAGAAAAGTCAGGAATATGGCAAAAAATACAGCCTAAATTAGCTTTAGCCCAAGATGCTAGGGCTATCCTCGTCGCTGTAGAAAAAAACGACACAGATGCAGGCATCATGTACCTGACCGATGCTAGAACCTCTGATTTAGTGACTGTGGTCAAAATCAGCCCCACTGATTTACATTCACCTATTATTTATCCGGCAGTGGTTCTCAAATCCAGTCGACAGCAAAAGATTGCCCGTAGCTACATAGATTTTTTGGGCAGTAAACTAGTGCAAGATATCCTAGAAAAATATAGCTTTAAGGTATCCTAAATCGGATTGCTTAGATCCCATTGCAGCTTTAGCACCCACCTCAGGGCATTCTAAGGTTAAATCTGCCTTAACCTATGCTTTCTCAGAAAGGAGTTGGCTGTGACCAAACCCCGTAATCTACACTCCCCCAAACAATCCCGCCATTGGTGTAACCCAAACCGGAGTGATATTCGCGCCCACCAAGGTTTATGGTCGTGGCTGATTGCCCCCCAGGGACTAAAATTTGGCTTAGCTCAACTCGTGCCGGTGTTGCTGCTGATCTTGGGGGATGTGTTGGCTTTGGCGGCGGCATGGCGTTTGTCCATTGCTATTAATCGCGGGTTTTCGCCTCTGCCAACGCCTTTGCAATGGGGTGAATGGTTAACTATGCCAGGGATTTTCTGGGCTTTTGCGGCGATCATGATCCTCACTTTTGCCCACTATCAGTTTTATGAGCGAGAAGCACCTTCCGCCCAAAATTATGTCAAACAAGGTCAGGTGATCAGCGGTCTATATATCGGTTCTTTGGTGGTGAGCTACTGCTACAATCCCCAAGTAGATGCACCGCGCTCCTTATTTTTTCCGGCATGGCTGGGCAGTATGGTGGTAATTATGGCGGTTAGGCTGGGACTAAGTTTGTTATTTAGTCAGTTAGCCCTACGTTTAGCCAATGCTCGCAGTGGTTTTTGGGGGTGGTTACAGACAGGATTTGGTTTAGATATTCCGGTATTTTTGGTTGCGCCCTTAGCCGAAAGCGAACAACTAGCCGCAGTGATTACCCGCCGCACTACTTATCAAGTTCTGAAAATCATTGATGTTCAATATATCGAACCGACGGAAATTATTACTCAACTCCGGCAATCGGGGGTAAAGGAAGTGATCGCAGCGGGATTACCAGAATCGGAACTAGCCTCACAACTCTATTGGCAACTGAAAAATGCGGGCATTAGCTTACGTTTAATTCCTTCTAGTTTAATGCTCTTACATCGCCGAGGTACACCAGAGATTTTTGCGGGAATGCCGATGATTCGCATTACCCCATCGCTTTTCGACTCATGGGAGTATCTCATTAAGCGCGGCATGGATTTCATCGGTGCATTATTGGGGGTAATTCTGCTTGCGCCGTTATTTTTAGTGATCGCCATCGCCATTAAAACCACATCCAAGGGCAGCGTATTTTATACCCAAGAGCGAGTTGGCTTGCATGGTCAAGTATTTAAAATGTGGAAATTCCGTACGATGTATATGAACGCAGAGCAGCACCAAGGGGAACTAGAGCGATTAAATCAGAACCAAAATGGAGCCACTGATGCTAAATTATTTAAAATTAAGCATGATCCGCGCATCATTCCCATTGGGCATTTTTTACGGCGCACCAGTTTGGATGAACTGCCGCAATTATTTAATGTGTTGCTAGGACAAATGACCTTAGTTGGGCCCCGTCCTTTACCGCTGCGGGATGTGAATCTTTTTGCTCCTTGGCATCACAGCCGCCATGTGGTGATACCCGGTTTAACAGGGCTATGGCAAATTTCAGGGCGTTCCGATTTAGATTCTATCGATGATGTGGCACGACTAGACTTATTTTATATTGACAACTGGTCATTAAATTTAGATTTAACAGTTTTACTCGAAACTGTGAGAATTGTTTTATTTAGTAAAGGCGCTTATTAAAAAGATAATTAGCGCAGGTCAAACATTGCCTAAACAAGCTCTAAACCCTTTAGAGTCATTTCAAATACTTCTGGCACATTAAAAGCAATTGACCGCCCTCCACCTGACGGGGTGGTGCTATTTATTGCATTCAAGCCGTGCCATTCTTACTTTGATTGACTATATTATCAAAATAATTCCGGCTGGGAAACCATAACGCTTTCTTTTTCCGCCCGTTTGAAGGTGATGTCACCAAGGCTGAGATCGAGATATTCGGGTTTCTTGGCTCCTGAGAGTAAATCTTCGATGGTGAAAATTTGCACACGGGGATAGTCTCTGCCATTGGCGGCGCGATAAAATCCGGCTTTGGTGGCTTCGGTAATCATTGCTTTGGTGGGTTGGGCTAGGGTGACAAAAAATCCTAAATCAGCTTTGTTGGTGGACATTGTACCGATGAGATCGCGCACCATTGCCACGGTTACGTTATCACCGCCTTTGACGGAAACGATGATCTTCCGTTTGATTTCCTTGCCTTTTTCGTCGAGATCGGCAATATACCGCAAGCCATCAATGCCGCCGTCTGCGCCTTTCTTTTTGCCTTGATAGGGGGGCACTTTGACCAATGAGCAAGCCCACCATTGGAATTGATATTTGTCACGTTTTGCGAGGTCTTGGGCGCTGGCGAAGTCTTTAGGTGTGCCGAATACTTCAAATTGAATTTGTGGGAAGGCAGACTGTAAGCGACTTTCGATGAGGGAGATGGCTAAATGGGTGATGTCAATGCCAATCCAGTTTCGGTTTAGTTTTTGGGCGGCATG
>JBAXSK010000019.1:0-32411 GCA_037130765.1 Pseudanabaena sp. ELA607 | reverse complement strand
ACCCTAAAACCTTGCCAAACCCTAGCCCAAAGAAGAGGTGGACATCCTAAAAACCTTTTGCAAGATGCCGCCCCTGATGCCTCACTACGCGAAAATCGCAAACAAATTACCATACGCTAGAATAACAACAATATAGGAGAATTAAAGCTATGACGATCACCCAAATTGAAAAGCTTATTCGTTACGTCACCAACGCAGAAGGCAAATCCACCGATGTGCTAGTCCCCTTAGAACTTTGGCAACAGCTAATCCATTCCTTAAACACTGACAGCATTAGTGGACTAGCTTTGATTGACGAACAAGAACCCAAAGAACAAATATTAGCCGACTTACAAGAATCTGTAAGACTTGCCGCAGCAGGACAAACATTCCCTATATCACAACTTTGGGAAGACGCAACAGAATAAACCGCATCGATATTCCCGTAGGAAAAAGCGGTATTATTTATTGCCTTCAAGCTGTGCTATTCTTAATTTAATAACTATATAAACCGCAAATTAAACCGCTCAGCAAAAGCATTCGTAACCAAAGCCTGAATTTGCTCATAATTTGCTGTGGGGACAAAATCCACTACATTAGCTACCACACAGTCAGCAATCCCACAGGGCACAATATGCTGAAATCCAGTTAAATCCATCGCAATATTCAAAGCGAAGCCATGCATCGTAATCCAGCGACTCGCTTTAATGCCAATTTGCGCCACCTTAGCCGGAGCTTGATTCCCTAAATAATTATTATAATTACTCACCCATACCCCTGTTAGTCCTTCGCGACGATGAGCGCAGTAAGGATTTACATCATCAACAGATTGATTATGGAATAGATAGTCTAACACATCAATAATCACAGCTTCTAATTGACGCATATACCAATGCAAATCCCTTTGATGACGATTCAGATTCAGAATTGGATAACCAACTAACTGCCCAGGAGCATGGTAAGTGACTTCACCACCCCGCTCGATGCGATGGCAAGGAATCGCTGGATCATCCGCATCAAATTTGACATGACATAAATCGGCTCCTTGTCCTAAGGTATAAACCGGAGGATGTTGCACAATTAGTAATACATCAGGTAAATCAGGATTAAGTTTCCGTTCCGCCACAAGGGACTGTTGCCAAGCCCAAGCCGTGACATAATCTATCGGTTCAGGGACAATATGCAGCAAGCAAGGAGCAGCTATATTAACAAGAGTTTGACCCATGTAATCAATCGCACTCAAAAA
The DNA here is from genome assembly GCA_037130765.1 of Pseudanabaena sp. ELA607. Classification (GTDB taxonomy): domain Bacteria; phylum Cyanobacteriota; class Cyanobacteriia; order Pseudanabaenales; family Pseudanabaenaceae; genus JBAXSK01. Next base: position 31,186 of record JBAXSK010000019.1, on the reverse strand, counting down.
TTCAGTAAAAACAGATTAGGAATTAGCCCAGCGATCCTGTCCTTAAATTCAAATCTTCAACCGCCGTAAATTCTCTACCGCTTGCCATAAAGTCTCATCTTTCTTCGCAAAACAGAACCTTAACCCATTAATTTGAGCGCGATTGGGATCACTAAAGCAATTCCCTGGCACAGCAGCGACTAAGGCTTCCTTGGCTAAACGAAACGCCGCTGCATCTGCCGTATCAGCTAAACCAGAGCCATCCGTCCACACATAATAAGCACCCTTTGGCATCACCGGCGACAAACCAATTTCTGCCAAAACCGGCACTAAAATATCCCGCTTCCGTTGATAGTCCGCTGCCAACTGCTGAAAATATTCCCTACCAAATTCCATTGCCGTCAAAGCCGCATACTGCAAAGGCGCAGGGGCACAGATGGTAATAAAATCATGAATCCGGCGCATCGCTGCTGTCAAAGCCGCACTCGCTACGGTATAACCCAACCGCCAACCCGTCACGCAAAAAGTTTTCGAGAATCCATTCACTACAATCGTCCGTTCTGCCATGCCATCAATAGACATCAAGCTAATATGCTCCCCTTCATAGAGAATATATTCATAAATCTCATCCGTAATGGCATAAACATCATACCGTTGACAAAAATCAGCAATCAATTCTAATTCTGTTCGCGTCCATACCTTACCCGTCGGATTGGCAGGAGTATTGATAATTACGGCTTTCAAACCTTTGGCAAATATTGGCTCTAGCATCTCAGCAGTAACTTCCCATTCGGGTGGAGTCAGGGTAATAAATTCCGGAATTCCGCCCACCGTCGCTAAATTAGGAATATAGTTCTCATAAAACGGCTCGAAAATTAATACTCGATCCCCCGGATTAATCAACGCCATCAGCGCAATATTCAAGCCTTCCGTTGCACCACAACATACCGTAATCTGGGTATCTGGATCGACTTTAATGCCGTTATCTCGTTCCATTTTGGCAGCCAATGCCACCCGTAACGGCTCAATGCCCCATGTGTCGGCATATTGATTGTGATCAGCGGCAATGGCGGCTTGGGCTGCGGCTTTGAGTTCCGGCGGCGCAGGAAAATCCGGCAAACCTTGGGCAAGATTAATCGCCCCAAACTTGACGCAATAACGGGAAGCTTCCCGAATTTGGGATTCTTTGGTTAAAATCGCTCGATCAGATAAACGCAAATTAGATACAGCGGTCATGGAATCTCAAATATTAAAACTACTGATAAAATCAAAAAATAATCACAGCAAGGGAAGATGACTTGATGCAAATCTTCCCTTAATAGAATTCTATTTCAAGTAAAATCCACTTAAAACAAAACTTTCTAAAACTGCCGTAAAAACCGCAAATCACTGGTAAATAAACGGCGAATATCATCAATATTGTGCATCACCATCGCCACCCGATCCACACCGAAGCCCCAAGCAAAGCCCGAAACTTGATCAGGGTCATAACCCACAGCTTTGAATACATTGGGGTCAACCATGCCACAACCGCCAAGCTCTAACCAGCGCCCTTTCCAGAATACATCCACCTCGGCGGAAGGTTCCGTAAAAGGAAAGAAACTGGGACGGAACCGAATCGGGCAATCACCCAATAATTCTTCCACAAAAGTTTTGACGGTTCCTTTTAAATCGCCAAAAGTTAAACCCTCTTCCACTGCCAATAATTCAATCTGATGGAAAATCGGTGAATGAGTGGCATCAATATCATCTTTGCGATACACCCGCCCCGGACAAGCAATCCGTAATGGCGGTTCGTTTTCTTCCATATAGCGAATCTGTACCGATGAAGTTTGGGAACGCAATAACTTACCATCACTGAGGTAAAGCGTATCCTGCATATCCCGCGCCGGATGATCCGCTGGCGTATTCAGAGCCTCAAAATTGTAATAATCGGTTTCAATTTCTGGCCCCTGCGCCACCGTAAAACCCAACCCCACCAAAATATCTAACATCCGATCAATGGTGCTGTTAATGGGGTGCATTTGCCCCTGAGACCAAGGTATTACCCCCGGAATCGTTACATCAAGAGTCTCCGCCACAAGACGGCGATTAATCTCTGCCTGTTGTAAAGCGGCTTTGCGCTCTTCTAGCTGAGTTTGCAGGGTTTGCTTGACTTGATTGGCAATTGCCCCCACCTGAGGCCGTTCCTCTGCCGAAAGTTTGCCCATCGCGCCTAAAATCTGCGACAGCGACCCCTTCTTACCAAAATACTCTACCCGCAGTTGCTCCAAAGCTTCGGGGGTATCAGCAGCCGCAAGGGACTCGGTGGCGGTTGTTGCTAGGGTTTGCAGTTGCGTTGTGAGACTTTGTAAATCCATAAATCCACTCAAAACAAAAGGGACGCTGCACTAAAGCACGTCCCTTTCATCATACCGCTACACTGCAAGCTAAGAAATTAATTTGCCCAAATTGATGGTGATTTCTCGGTTTTGGTCAGATAGCATTAGTGCCTGTAGTGAAATCAGCGGCATTAACGCTGAGCCTTAGCCAAGAACACCATCGGATCAATGGCACTACCGCCATTAGGCCTAATCTCGAAGTGCAAGTGCGGCCCAGTACTAAACCCAGTGCTGCCCATTTCGCCGATAGTCTGACCTTGAGCGACCGTCTGACCATCCTTAACCAAAATGGCGTTCATGTGTCCGTAGCGCGTAATTGTGCCGTCTGGGTGACGTAAATCAACCATGTTGCCATAACCACCATCACTCCAACCGGCATATTCCACCACACCACCAGCAGCCGCCAAAATTGGCGTACCAATCGGAGCCGCAATGTCAATACCTTGGTGAATCCGACCCCAGCGCCAACCAAACCCAGAGGTAAATACCCCTTCAGCGGGCCAGATAAAGCCAGTCATAATGCCATATTCATTAGCATCGGGCAGATAAGCCGTAGCCGTTAAAGTAGGCGCTTCTGGGGCTAAACCACTGCGCTCACCATTACCCGCCACCGATTGCTTCGCGGCATCAAAGCTGCGATCCGCACTAGGGGAATTATTTGCAGCAGCTACAGCGGCCGCCCTAGCCAGTTCAGCACGACGAGCAGCTTCCCTAGCTTCTGCCTCTTGCACTTTGGTGTTTAACTGGTTAATTTCTGCTTCGAGTTGCTTCACTTCTAGGGTAGAAATGCGTGACTCTGACTCCACAGCCAAAGCAACCTTTGGATTGCCATTAGCCACATTACCACCCGCTGTGACCGCATCTTCGCGCAGATTCGCAGTGGTGTTTGGTGCGCTGGCAGCAGCTAACTTGGTTGGGGGCTTGACTGCTGGCTCATTAGCTGGCTGGGGTCTAGTGCTATCAGCCTTGGCTTCAGGCGTAGCTAGGGCCTGTTCCGTTACTGTCGGTGGTGTATTGGGGGCTTGGGCAGCGGCAATTTTCGCTGGGGCAGGAGCCGGAGATTCCCATTGCGCCCCAGTCTGGATTGGTGGCTGAATTGCTGCGGTTCCGCTAGATTGACTACCAGAGTTAGCCGCGACCACTGGGGGATTAACTGGGGCATTAGTTGCGCCAGCAGGCTGAACCGTTGCTTTAGCTGCCGTTTGCTGACCATTAGCAGGAGCAATACCGCTGCCGCTATTAGTCGCCTGTTCAATCAAGCTTTCAGGGGCAAAGGGGAACAATGCCGCAACGACTTTCAAAGCCGCATCGCCACTGTTGATTTCTGTAGCTACTGGTAAGTTATTCGCAGCCACAGGACGAGTATTCAAGGCTAAAGGCTGATCTTTAGCTGGCTCTAGGGGGATGTTTTGCACAAAGTCTGCCCCTGTTAAACGCAGCAAGCCCGACCAGGGAGAATTAACGGTAGTAGATTGGGGCTGGTCAAATAAAGGCTTGGCAGGCAGCACCATTGGCGTAGCGGCAGAAACGCGAATCCCTTCTACTTGGTTAACTGCGGCACTGCGTTTGTCATTCGCCACAGTTTCGCTGCCATTGCCGAGGTTGTTGGCTACAGGAGCAGGTACGCGCTTCTCTGGCCTGAGGTTAAGATTAGCCGATACAGTTTGCAACGGCAGAGCATTGGTATCTAGGGGGATTTGCAAGGCTTGATTTAATTCGAGCCAGTGGGGATTATCCAGCTTATTAGCTTCAATAATAGCCCTTTGGGTAATGCCATAGCGACGGGCAATGGTTTCAATGGTATCCCCAGTCTGAACGTTATAGGTCGTAAATTTAGCGGGCTTTGCTCCGCTCTTCGCAACACCAGTATTACCCCGATCACTGGCTAAAATTACCGTCGGTTGCGGCTTTTTACCTTCTAATTCTTGTAATCGCTGGGCAAGGCGCTCCCGTTCGACAACTAGTTCCTGCTTAACGTGGGTATCCTTAACCTGCATCAGCGTTGTGACATTCCCCGGAATCACCAATGGCTGATCAATTGCGAGAAAGTCGCCAGAATTCAACGCTGTATACTTGACAATTTCTGCCTTGGGCACATTGTAATAATTGGCAATGGCATCAAGGGTATCACCTTGCTTTACTTTGTGCACCACGCCATTAACGGGCGGGATTAAAAGCTTAGTGCCAGCTTGCAATTCGGTATTGGCATTGATATTGTTCGATGCGGCAATAGCGGCGGCATCCACTTGGTAAATTTGGGTTAGATTCCAAAGGGTTTCGTTTTCGCGTACTTCGTGGACTACCACCCCCTGAGGCGAATCCCATGAACCTGATGCCAAAGAGGTACGAGCCATCTCGTATTTGCGCTCTTGGTTTTGGGCCATCACATCAGTCAAAGTCCGAGATGAAGTGGCGACTGGGGCGACTTTCTGTTGATTGGCAACGTGTTGGGTCAATAGTAGACCAACTGTACCCGCAGAAAGGGCTAACCCAAATACTGCCAGTGAACGACGAACCTTGGGATGAGAAGTGGGGGGAACAAAAGTTAGCGGAACCTTTGTCACGGTCTCCTCAGGGCCAGAAAATACTTTTTTCAAAAACTGCCTCCTCTAAACGAGCTGCGCTCCCTTTGCCTCACCCCTAGCTGGATGTAATCTCGTCTGCATGAGTGTTTGCTGCCATTGGTCTACCGCAGATTTTGATGCGGCTAACTCAGGGCAAAACCTATAGCCAGACGATTCTTCCAGTGGAAATGGGTGTCTTGGTGCAGTAAAGGCTAAAACTTTCAAGTTAGAACCTAAACCTTGAGCTAAGGGTTGTGTGTGAAGAAATGAACCTTGAAATAGGCTAACGATTGCTAAGTTACCTTGCTTTTTTCCCTAAAACAAGTTCATATGGAACATATTTTTAAGCCAAAATATGCATTTCATATACTGTTACGCACAAATGCATAGTTAATTTTTTTTGTCAACAGACGCTTAGAAAGATTAATCTGGAAAAATCTGGGGGATGCATGATTTCTTACTCTAGGCCATTGGACGGGTTTTATGGTCAATGTAATAGAGTTTTTACGGCAATGAAATTAGTCTAGGTCAATATTTGACGCAATCACAAAAGATTTAAATTTGTTGATATCGATCAAGATGAATCATTGATTTCAACAGGCTTATCTCACTATAGCTTCAATTTACGTTGATTTACTCCGTTTTTCATCGGTTTTAATGGCAAAAAATAAATTTGTGATTCTTAATATTTAATTTACGATTTTCGTGATTTTAGGCGCTCAGTTCCACAAATTAGCCCCAACAAGTCAACTAATCATAAATGGTCTTCAGCTAGCATCACTGAGAGTAAACCCATGACTCAGTAAAGGTTTTCCCGTTTAGGCAGTCGATAAATCACCGAAAATCAGCTAAACTTGTCATAAAACTTAGTAATTATGATATAAATCTGTTTTAATGAATTTAAGCTGATATAGGGGCCAAGCTTAGCCTAAAATTTAGCCTTAAGAGAAAAAAAGAGCTATGGAGTGGGCGTACTAGCCTACAATGGCGATGGGTTGCACCTCTGTTGAAGTCGGTAGTTTTGCCATGTAGTTGTAAGGTACTGGTTGGGTTTGGCGGATCGCCTAAGTGGTATGAGCTTGACTACTAGATAGGCAAACTTTTGTACTTTCACACCTTGATACAGGGCAACCTAGATGTAGCAGGGCATACATTATATATGTATGTCTATGAGTAGATCTGGATTGACTAAGTGAATTAGCTGGGTTTGCTGCTCTAGACTTTCCCCTGATTGTTTGGGTGAGTGGTCATTAGCTGGTTGGTTGTAATTGGTTAGTTGCTATCTAAACCCAATCCTTGGCTTGACCCACTTAGTTTCCAAATCTTTGCCGCAGATGTAACAGCGTATATTTGTCACACCACCCCACACCTATGACTATCGGCTATCTTTCCTTAGTACTCCATGCACATTTACCCTATGTGCGCCATCCCGAAAGTGATTATGTGTTGGAAGAGGAGTGGCTCTATGAGGCAATTACAGAGACTTATATCCCATTGCTGAAGGTCTATGAAGGCTTGCGACGGGATGGCATTGATTTCAAGATGACCATGAGCATGACTCCGCCATTGGTGACAATGTTGCGAGATCCCTTGTTGCAAGAGCGTTATGACGAACACTTGGCTAAGTTGCAGGAATTAGTTGCCAAGGAAGTGGTGCATAACAAAAACAATGGTCACATCAAATATTTGGCGGAATATTATGTCCAAGAGTTTGCCGAAGCGCGGGAAATGTGGGAGCGCTATAACGGTGACTTGGTAACGGCTTTCCAGCAGTTCCAAAAGACGAATAATTTAGAGATTATTACCTGTGGCGCAACCCACGGTTATTTGCCTTTGATGCAGATGTATCCAGAGGCGGTGTGGGCGCAGTTGCAGGTGGCAGTGCAGCACTACACCGAGGAATTTGGCCAAGCCCCTAATGGGATTTGGTTGCCAGAATGTGCCTATTACCAAGGGCTAGAGCGGATGTTAGCCGATGTGGGGCTGCGATATTTCCTCACCGATGGTCACGGGATTCTCTATGGACAGCCACGCCCTCGTTATGGCACTTATGCGCCCATTTTTACGGAAACTGGGGTGGCGGCTTTTGGGCGGGATCATGAGTCCTCTCAGCAGGTGTGGTCTTCGCAGGTGGGCTATCCGGGGGATGCGGTCTATCGCGAATTTTATAAGGATTTGGGCTGGGAAGCGGAGTATGAGTATATCAAGCCGTATATCATGCCCAATGGTCAGCGCAAAAACACCGGCATCAAGTATCACCGGATTACGGGCAAGGGTTTGGATTTAGGGGCTAAGCAGCTTTATGATCCTTACTGGGCCAGACAAAAAGCCGCCGAACACGCGGAAAACTTTATGTACAACCGCGAGCGGCAGGTGGAGTATTTGAATAACATGATGGGTCGTCCGCCCATTGTGGTTTCGCCCTATGATGCCGAGTTGTTTGGGCATTGGTGGTATGAAGGCCCCTGGTTTGTGGACTTTTTGATTCGCAAGTCTCATTTTGACCAAAAAACCTTCAAAATGACCCATTTAGCAGATTATTTGCGGGAAAATCCCACCCAACAGGTATCTGTGCCTTCCCAGTCTAGCTGGGGCTATAAGGGTTTCCATGAATATTGGCTCAATGAAACCTCTGCTTGGGTTTATCCCCATTTGCACAAAGCCGCTGAGCGTATGATTGAGTTAGCCCATCGTGAAGCCGCTGATGAGTTAGAGTATCGAGCTTTAAATCAAGCAGCGCGGGAATTGCTTTTAGCGCAGTCATCGGATTGGGCGTTTATTATGCGGACGGGCACGATGGTTCCCTATGCGATTCGGCGCACCCGCTCCCATTTGCTGCGTTTTGACAAAATCTATGATGATGTGAAGGCGGGAACCCTTGATGCAGGCTGGCTCGAGAAGATCGAGTATATAGATAATATTTTCCCTGATGTAAACTATCGGGTTTATCGCCCGCTTCATGTGCAACAGGTTTTATCTCAGGGTATGGAATAAAGCGTGGTACTTTAAGCCTGTTTACCTAGAAATCATGACAAATCAATCATGATTGACCGAATCTACCACTAAGCTTGAAGTGAGTTAAGGTGCTGTAATGTTAGGCATTAACTCACACAGGCTTAGTTGGTTTTTGGGCTTGGTTTTAAGCTTGTTTTTTTGGGGTATATATTTCACCCTAATCAATGCCGTAATCAATTCAGTGGCTCATTTATGGCTGAGGATTTTAGCTGAGATATGCTCCATGCTTGCTTGAGATTTGGGCGGCAACTAAACCTGAGGCTTTTGGCGGTTGGATTGGGGATGAATTAGGCTATTTACTGATAGTTGTATGGCAGTGTTTTAGTTTGACTACAGATTAGGATTAATTTGAGACTTATTTGGGTTCATGGTGTGACTAACTATGGTGCAGGGATGGCTAAGTCAAGGTAAACAAGTGATGGCTCAGGTGGGATGGCAGATCAGTCTATGGGGCATCCTCACAGGGATCATGGCAACTGGTTGCAGCACGCCTAATAAACCTGAAGCTACGGAGCGTCCTAAAACCAATATTCCCGTATTCTTGCTATTACAAGCTTCACCTAATGGCAAAAATATTGATGCGGTGGTTCCTTCGGATTTGGTCAACCAACAGGGCAGCCTCGACAAAACTGTGAAGGGATTTCCTGAAAATACGCAATTTAGTATTCTGCGTTTTGGCCAAACCATTACGACTTTCCGTAGTGGTGCGGTAAAGGGTTCTGACGCATTTGGAGCTATTGCCAGTTTTAAAGTGCAAGATAAAGGGAGTGATCCAAAAAGCTCTGATAAAAGTTCTGATAAAGCAAATGCCGCTCCTATAGAAACTAAAGTGTTACGACAGCCTAATTTAGTGATTGTGCCAACAGATAGTTTACCGAAGCGAGAAGAACGGAACTATTTTCTCAATTGTCCAAAAAGTATTCAAAATCAGGTTTTAGAGAAAGCGCGACCGTTATTTCTTACTTTAGGAGCGAAACAGAATCGCCTCAGTCAAGTTAGTATTGCCTCAATGGTTTGTGCTGACTTGGATCAAGACAGTCAGCCAGAAATTATCGCCGGACTGCGATTGGACAATCTAGACCGTCCGGCGGGCATGGACCCCACCGCATGGCAGAAATTTTTATCGCGCCCTGCCTTAGAGCGTCAAGAATACAGTATGTTGGTTTGGTTGCGCCGACCGGAAGGGGCTAGTGATTGGCAAGTAGAACCAGTGCTAACTCACACTCGCGCCCTAGCCTATGTCAATGACAGCATTAGTAGTTATGCTTTGATGGGTGTGATTAATTTATCGGGTGGTACTTATGGGGAGTTAGTGGTGCAAGAGATTGGTTTAAACAGTGTGGATTTGCATATATTGACCGCGTTGGAAGAGTCGAGCGATAACTCTGGTAAAAAAGTACGCTGGAGTAGTTATTATCAAAATCAGCGGTCGTTAAATATTGTGCAGTAGTTTTGCAGTCAAGATGCTCCATACAGAAATTATAGTTGTTTCATTTACAGATGGCACAACAAAGGAAACAGAGCAACTGACAAGATGTCCGTTCCACGCTTTTTTATCCATCGTAGGTCACACATCTTGTCTGACAAGGACTCTAAATAACTTGCTATTCTTACTTTGATTGGCTATAAGCTTCGGTTACATGGAGTAGCAAAAAACTTGTTAGGGTTGTTAAGATTGGGGGTTTCTTGTACCTCAACCCAACCTACGGATGCTCAATTGATATTTGAGGGATTGGAGATTGCAACCTGAGAACTGCTAAATCAATTAAATCTCTTGCATCAACACTGTCATCCATAAAGCGGTCAGAATTTGATAGCAGCTTAATGGACAGGTTCAATTAATAGAATTAAATTACAGATTTGGGCAAAGTGGTTATTTTACACTGTTTTAGTAGATTTAGGCGATGCTGTAGCTGATGAACTTTCTCTCCCTTTTGATGAGATTTTATTAGAAAGGAGTATTTTAGGGGAGAAAAAATTTATTGAATGCTTTGTTGAAGCTAATGCTTACAGCAATTTTGGAGCAGACGTACTAGGGAGCATCTCAGTTAGGCACTGAGTAATTATGCTTAACGCAAAAAATGGGGATTTTAGGCGTTTTGTGTATCACAAATGCAAGATAAAAGAATAAAATTCGTAATATTTTCTTTGCTATTTAAGCCTGAAACGCTTAATCATCCTTGTGAGTATAATTACTTAGTACCAAAAGCCCGTAAAATCACTGTTTTTAGCATTGTTAATATGAGATAAATAAATGAAATTTGCGATTTTTCTTGATTCGCCAAGCCTGAAACATTAATTTTTTTGTTATGAGTATTTATGCTTAGCGCCTAATTGAGATGCTCCCAACAAGAAATTAATCTTACTCCTCTTCTCCCGTTCTGGGAGAAGGGGTTGGGGAATGAGGGCAATTTGGGTTTTGCGTAAGTCCTAACTTTGCAAGATATTACAGGGCACAAAGATCTGAAAAATCTACAGCGGTATATTGACGTAGACCAAGATCGCACAATTCAAGCAATCGAGTCACTTTGATTTGTCATGTGGCGATTCAGTCTATTACTTTTCCAATTATTCCGCCGGTTCGATGGTACTGGTCAAACCTTTGGATTTTAAGCCTTCACAATAAAATTCGGCGTGTTCCTGCACACAAGTGATCACTAGGGCGCAGCCGTTAATATGGGCTGCCATCATAATATCGACTGCTTGGGGTTGGGTTAAGCTATTGACTACCTGTAATAAACTTTCGACCACGTGTTCCATAGAGTTGTAGTCGTCATTGTGCAGTAAAACCCGATAGCGCGGGGCAATTTTGCGTACTGTAGACTGACGTTCAATGGTTTCTGTAGACATAGTTTTCCGTGAGAAAATACACTAGTAGATCGATGATAAACCACGAGCCGAGATTACGAATAGGTATCAAGTTGGATCTACATTATATCTTAGACCTAGGGGAGGCAGTGGGCTTGCGTCATGATTCGTTTAAAAATCAGGCAAATAAATTAAGTTAGGTATTGTGGTTCCCTATTAGTTATCAATCAGTATCTTGGCTACTTTTTGGAGGAGGAATGATTTGCTATTCTCACTGATCTTCAAAATATTTTGGGTTAATGTGGCAAGATGCAAAAATTGGTAGTGATGCAAAGAAATATTAAGGGATCACCTTACGCAGATAGAAAATCTGCCCTCATCCCCTTCTCCCGCTCTGGGAGAAGGGGAGTAAGAAACATTTTTAGCTTTTTCCTTGTTCCCCTCTCCCTTTTTGGGAGAGGGTCTAGGGGTGAGGGTCGTATAACCTTCTGCGTAACATGAGTTAAGGGTATAAATTAGAATAGTGAATCGTTGCAAGTTTTTTATGAAGTGCTCAAAATGTGAATCGGCGACAATTATCAAATATGGCAAAACGCACTATGGCAAACCCAGATTCAAGTGTCAAGATTGTGAGCGACAGTTTGTCAATAATCCTACCAGACAACTTATTGATGAGGCTACCCGAAACTTAGTGGACAAATTATTACTTGAACCTCTTTCTCTAGCAGCGATTGTGAGGGTAACAGGAGTCTCAGCGCGATGGTTGCAAAACTATGTCCATGAGAAGTATGAAAATACACCACAAGAGGTTGAAGTCACTCCAAAAAAACTAGGAAATTTGACAATTCAATTGGATGAGATGTGGTGGTCAGTGAGCTTGCCGAACTGTCATTGTTGAAAGAGTTAACAACACTTTCCGTCAAATAATTGGAAGATGAGTGAGGAAGACATTATCTTTCTCCAAGAAGTTGAAAAATCATATTGGCGCTATTTGGTACTTCATACATCATTAACAATGCCTTGATTACAGCCTAAACATTTCTTTGCATCGCCTACCATTTTTTTAATCTCTACCTAAATTCGTAATCAGTGGTTGCGCCACATAATGGGCATAATTCTGTCCCACCAAATCAAATAACTTACCGTTTTGTGCCACATCATCCCGTAGAAAAGGCACGAAAAATAAAAATTCAGCATAAAGCTCTGCCCAAATTGGTGCAGGAATATTGACCTGTTCCGTTTGATTTTGGAATAACTGGGCTTCAATAGCAGCTAATTTCCCTGTGGCAATTTCGGCATTACCTGCCATCAAATTGGCTCGCAAAGATTTAATTTGCGCACTCAGAACCCAGTCAGGAAAATCTTCTTGACACACGGCAATATAATGTTCCGTCAGATCGCACCATTTTTGATAGATATTAATTCCCGAATTGCCGAAGATAATATATAAATCAATTAAAGGCAAATAAGCCGCCACAAAATAAGCATCCATTTGTAAAATCGCTTCATATTGAGCCGCAGCTTCAAAAAACTTTTGGGCTTGTCGATAACTGTTCGCTAATTGGAATTTAGCATGGAGATTGGTGGGCTGATAGGTAATCGCTTGCTCGTCAGCCCTAGTTGCTCGTAGTAAATCCCCCTGCCGCTGATAAATGCGAGCGAGGTTATGGTATGCCACACTGAGGGTGTTTTGGTGCAGCATCGCTTGTTTCCGCGTTGCAGGCATGAGTGAAGTTAAATCGGAATCATCGGTCACCGCATCTTTCCCATTCAGCGAGGTATCATCGGCTAAACATTCAGTTAAATAATTCTGAGCGGCGGCTAAATCCCCTAACTGTTCTAGGGTATAAGCATAATTAACCCGTGCCCGCAACAGATAGGGATCAGCACTAATAGCGTGGGTAAAATATTGCTGTGCTTTATCCCGTTCCGATAAATTTAACGCAAGGTTCCCTAAACTAAACCATGCTTTCGCAGATTGGGCATCTTTTAAGCTAGATGTTTTTTGCCATTCGAGAACTTGTTCATAATTAGCCCGCGCTATATCCTTTTGTCCTATAGCCGCATAGATATTACCTAAATTGTAAACCAACTGACTCGCCAGCGGTGAGATGCCCAGGCTTGCATCCATTGCCACAGGCATTGCAGGCATGATTTCCGTTTGGGCAATGGCAATCGCTTTTTGATGCAACGCTAGACATTGGGCAATGAGTTCGGCAACTTCAGGTAATCGGGTTTGCCAAGGATTAATACTTTGGATTGCATCTAATAAATTGCGCTCTAGCACTGGACTAGTCAATATGGGAATCGTCAACGGATAACTATCAAATACATCCGACAAATCCACTAAATCCCCCCGCGTTTGCGATAACCAAGGAGCCACCGCCGTAAATCGTCTTTGTTTAACCGCTAACTGCAAAATCACTAAATGATTATTCAGAGCAGCCGCAATCCCAACTAAATCAGCTTGCCGTGCCGTCTGAATCAGTTGGGCGAAAATTCCCGTGCGCCATTGCCAGCAGTCGCCCCATGCCCCTAAACGTTCTTGGTTATAAAGGATTTCACATTCAAATCGATCTAGTAAGTTACTTAACGGCACAGGTGTATCAGTTAAGCTGTCACTGCGGGTGTCACTGGGGGATACATTCTCTGCCCCATCCTGAGTCCCTTCATCACTAAGTAAAGCTTCATTGCCTAGCTTAATTTGGGCCATGAGATGATCATTAATCTGCTGCAACAATGCCCCCCAGTCGTTCACAGGGCTGTCTGGGGTGGGTATTTCAGGTGCTACCCCCCTAAAAGCTAGGTAGGGCATAGATAATCCCGTTGTGCTGTCACGATCCATAATTAAAAGGATATTAGTTAAAGAGACATTGCCTAGAGAAAAGTACTAAAGTAAACGATGATATTTAATGTCTACTAGCTTAATCTTAATCCTTAATTTTAGTTTGCCCCTATGATTGATCGCGACCAAGTTCGTCATGTTGCCCGCCTCGGCCGATTACAACTCACCCCAGCCGAAGAAGTGGCATTTACTGAACAACTCGATAGTATTTTGGGCTATTTTGAGCAACTTAATGAGTTAGACCCTCTGCTCGAAGGGGTCAAGCCTACTACCCGCGCTATCGACACCTTAAATGTCACCCGTGCCGATGAGTTGCAGCCCTATGGTGACCGTGAAGCCTTACTAGATTGCGCCCCAGATCGGGAGGAAAATTTCTTCCGTGTGCCGCAAATTTTAGGTTAATTAACTCTAGTCATGGTTATAGCGCCCCGATTAAGGTAACACATGAGGGCGCTACACCGCAGTTAATGGCCAATTCTGGTGCATATCAAGATGTCGGTGGATAAAATGTCTGCTCCATAATTTTTATAGAAGTAAAAAATGCTACTTCTCTCTTTTTCTGGTTCTATCTAGAAATATCTATGGGTGGATCTATGAACAATAAATTGGCATCTTACACATTATTTTATCCGCAAAATCAAGCATTTATTCGAGGGGCATCCAGCTTACCAGAACGCTTAATGATTATAGATGGTGCTTATAGAGCGTTTCAAATGCCTCTTCTATTGATGATTGGGCTGATTTTGATGCCATTTATTTTAGCTCAAGCATTAATTGGATTAGCCAAGATCTTGAAAATTCCACCCTTATCTCAGGTTGCTATACTGATCCAATTGGCTGGGTTCGGCATGATTGGTTTGGCAGCCTTGAATGTACTTTCAGTTTTTTTTAATCCTGTCCTGTTCCAATGGGTTGAAAGAATATGGATCAGAAATAGAGCTTCTCAAATCCTGCAAAATGGTGGTGAGGTGATTGATGGTTGGGTTCTTAGTGTTAACCAAGACTCTGATCAAGATTGGCGAATTGAGTTTAAGCTCTGCCTAGAATCCGATAGTAATGTATATAGCATTACAATACCTTACTTACCCGCATCATTTTCTCAGTTAGAGAATGGTTCGGTTTTAAAATTTCTCAGAGATCGTCAAGATGATAATTTAACTGGCTATATAAAATCTAGTAATTTTAATCTATTAACTTATGGTGATCTATTTATGTTGTAATTTGTGGGACAAATAAATTAATCTCGTAAAATTACAGCCAATTTTCTACCACTATCGCCCATCTCTAGCATCCATAACCTATGTCATTTCAACGCGCCAGCGGCATCTTACTTCATCCTACTTCTTTGCCTAGTCCCTATGGAATTGGTGATTTAGGTCCTGCTGCTTATCAATTTATTGACTTTCTAGCCCAAGCCGGTCAAAAATTATGGCAGGTTTTACCCCTCACGCCCACCGGCTATGGCAACTCTCCTTACATGAGTTTCAGTGCCTTGGCTGGTAATCCGATGCTCATTAGCCCTGACTTACTCAAAGACAAAGGACTTTTACTTGAAGCAGAATTGTCAGATATTCCTGACTTCAGCACTGAGAAAGTGGATTTTGATGCGGTGATTCCCTACAAGCGCCAATTGCTCGAAAAAGCTTTTCAAAGATTTCAATTGCACGACGATGCGGGATTTACCGAGTTTTGCGAAACGGAAGCTTTTTGGCTGGATGATTACGCCCTTTTCATGGCGTTACACGAAGAGAATCCATCAGTAGTTTGGTGTGATTGGGAACCAGAAGTCGCCCGCCGAGATCCTGATACATTACGGGTGAAACGGCGCAATTTAGCTCAGGTGGTGGTCTTGCATCAGTTTATGCAATATTGCTTCTTTCAGCAATGGCAAACCCTGAAACAATATGCCAATGAGCGCCACATCAAAATCATTGGTGATATTCCCATTTATGTATCTCACAATAGCGCCGATGTGTGGGCTAATCCGCAAAATTTCCAACTTGATCCAGAAACCTATCAAGTGGCGCAGATGGCTGGTGTGCCGCCCGATTACTTTAGCGCCACAGGGCAACTTTGGGGCAATCCAGTTTATAATTGGGAATATCTTGAAGAAACTGAATTCGCTTGGTGGATTCAGCGCTTTGCTTTTTTAAATCGCCATGTGGATTTAATTCGTATCGATCATTTCCGTGGTTTTGAGTCCTTCTGGCAAGTACCCGCCGGTGAAACAACTGCCATCAATGGGACATGGCAACCGGCTCCAGGGAGCAAATTATTCCAACTCTTAGAAGAGAAATTGGGCTATTTACCAATTCTAGCCGAAGATTTAGGCATTATTACCCCAGAAGTAGAAGCCTTACGGGATGAGTTTAATTTCCCTGGAATGCGCGTATTACTATTTGCTTTTGGTGGTGGCCCCGATAACTTCCATTTGCCCCACCATTATGTACGCAATAGTTTGGTCTATACCGGAACCCATGACAATGATACGGCGGTGGGTTGGTGGCAAAGGTCTAATACCCATGAACGGCAATTGTTTTACCGCTATGTGGTGGGTTATGCGGCTGGTGAACCGATTAACTGGGTCTTAATTCGCTTGGCGATGGCGGCAGTTTCTGATTTAGCGATTATTCCTTTACAGGATGTGTTGGGGCTAGACAACAGTGGGCGGATGAATGTCCCAGGCATTGCTGCGGGGAATTGGGGTTGGCGTTATTCATCTGAGAGCCTCGCATCCCAGTTAGCCGAACAATTACTAGATTTAACCCGCCTTTATAGTCGTAGTTAAGTTTCGTAATCATGGCTTCAGACCTATTCCATTAGCCGAAGAATTAATTTGAGAACTAGGATCTCCGGTCAGAAAATTCCAGAGATCCCTGTATCTTCTCTTTTAAAAAATGATTGAGAGTGAGCTAGAAATTCTGTAAAGACTTCTATATTTTCTGCGTTTTTAGCTATCCTTTGGTATTGCTTCCATATAACGAGCGATGTAATTATATCCTCTGCCCAAATAGTAAGCCCCAAACAAAGATGTAAATTCTTGTTGTACCAATTGCCAAGCATTCTCTACCCTTTGGCGACCATAGACCATAAACTGAGCCGTAGAATAGGCATAATATTCCTGTTCTGCTTCAGGAATATTATTTTTGAAAGCATTTTGATAAAGCTTCGTACCTTCTTCAATTAACTGCTCAATGGCTTGGCTAAAATGGATAGAATTGCCATTGGGCAGATCAATCTGCTTCGCTCTAATAAAGCCAATGACTTGCCGCATACATTCCCGTGTCTGTTCAACAGATAGACATTCCTCATCTTGGCGACGAAATCCCCACTGTAAACAACCATTAGTCACTTCCAGTACTCGTAAAATAGCTAGATTATCTAGTTCGGTTGCGTCAAGCTGCTGCAAGCCCTGAATATGCGCTTCTATACGTTGCTGAAAGGCAGCAAAATCTGAGTCAAAATATGTAGTTAATTCTTTGATTTGGGCGAGGTGTTGCCAGTTGACTAACATAATTGCTCTTGCCTCCAAATCATGGTTGATATTAATTGTTGGTAATGATGGTTTGGGGAATGCTGAAGACTCTACAGCCCATTGCCTCTGGATGGATTGTAGAGTCTTAGCGGGCAAGATGCCCGCCCCACAAATATTTTATAATTAATGGATAACTAGTAGCTATATTGAAAAAACTATGAACGGCTTCCAAATCTAGTTTAACTCAGATTAGGGAACTATATGGTTGATTTAGATACTTACGCCAACGGTGGCTGCTCCTGAAGCCATGATGCTATCAACCCAATGGGGGCGCATCAATACCACCGTATCAATCACATGGATGATGCCGTTATCTGCTTCAATATCACCTGCAACCACCGTGGCATTATTGACTTCAAACACCGTATCAGTGACATTTAAATATAAATCCGATCCTTCCAAAGCTGCCAGACGCTTGATTTGGGCTAGGTCGTTGCGGGTATATTTGCCAGCTACAACGTGGTAGGTCAAAATTCGAGTTAATTGGGGAATATTTTGCACCAAAGTGGTGATTGTGCCACCAGGTAATTTAGCAAAAGCCGCATCATTGGGGGCAAATACGGTAAAAGGCCCGCCCTTGGCTAGGGTCTCCACTAAATCAGCGGCTTGCACTGCGGTGACTAAGGTGCTAAATGCCCCAGCACCGACGGCGATCTCAACGATATTTGCCATAGATTTAACTCAATATTTTTTGCGGTTTCCATAGATAATAGCAAAGTGATCAGTTAAAATAAACCATCCATAGAAAATAATCTTTAAATTACACCGCATTATTACCACATTATTTTAGGGGGAAGATCTCCCTGGTTGGGGCAACCCTACACCGAAAGCTTTTTTGGGGAAGTCTGTTTCAGTGTAGGATGGACATGGGGTTTGGGTTGATAGAATTAAGCTTTGGCTAAATTACTATTTGCCTATTTGCTCAAGATTATTGGCTAAATTACTAGCTAAATTCGTTATTCAATCTGTTAACAATCGATTTTTGGCCATTCCTGCTGTGATTCAAGATAGTACCGATAGCAACCAGTTAACCCACATCAGCGAAGATGGCTCCGCCCATATGGTGGATGTGACCGACAAACCTGCTACCATGCGACGTGCAATAGCAGTGTGTGAAATTGCGATGAAAACCACGACCCTTGATGCGATTCAAGCGGGTAACACACCTAAAGGCAATGTCTTAGACACCGCCAAACTAGCGGGAATTATGGCGGCTAAACAAACTGCTAACTTAATTCCGATGTGCCATAGTTTGCCGTTAACCAGTGTTAATGTCAGTATCATGCTCGATGAAAATATTCCTGGTTACCAAATTGAAGCCGAGGTCAAAACCAAAGCCAGTACAGGGGTGGAAATGGAAGCTTTAACCGCAGTTACCGTTGCGGCGTTGACTCTTTATGACATGGCCAAAAGCTTAGAAAAAACGATGACTATTTCTAATGTGCGCCTAGTGCATAAAAGTGGCGGCAAATCCGGTGAATTTAATGCGCCCCGTCAGATGATCTGCTAGGGTGAAATTATAGTTGATTCGATTTAGTTTGGCACAGTGCTAAAGCACTGACTACAAAACTTTAAGCATCTCGTAGCAAGCACTTTAATGCTGAATTCTATCGCTGAAGATGTGCCATTATTAACTAAAATAACTATATTATCTTAGTGAACCTAGTAATAACAACACCTTGTAGGGAGGGCATCTTGGCTGCTTATGGTGCATCTATATAGACGAAGTAGGCTGCACCATGACCAAGATTATCATCCCAATTTCGGTTAAATCCAGTTGAACCCCGGAATAGGATGAATGTCAGGACGGAACCACATCCGCCCATAAAATTCTGGTGACGTTAGGGGCAGTCCTAACCAAATTGGCAAAAAGAAGACAAAACTAACCGCAATCCCTAACCCAATTACAAGGCATAGCACCTTAGGCAGGCTGATGGTGAATGCGAGTCGTTGCCAAGAGCTAAGCTGTGGCGAATTTTCAAGATTTTGCGGGAGAGTTTCCGGCGATGGCTGTTGACCAAAACTAATATCCCATAGCCATTGCAACACCAGCGCCAAGGCAATAAAGCTAAATAAACTAGCCGCCATGTAGTGATAAATAAATAAGCAGCGTTTGGTAATCACCCAAGGCAAATAGTTCGTGGCATAACCGATTAAAACTATGGCAACCACAGGATTAAAGCGCTGTAATCGTTCCCAGAGTAAAGCTTTGCCCGTCAAAAATACCACCGCCCCCGTGCTGCACCACCACAAAATTGGGTTCCCCAAAGCGTGGACATCAGTTAAAACATTATTCACACTATAGAAGTAATAGCCCACGGATCGCGCTGAGACGGGCCAAGAATACCACTGGGAGCAGTAAGGATGCACCACTTGGTTAGGGCTAGTGGGAACTACCTCTGCCGTAGAGTGCCACCATAAAATATGACGATGTAATGCTAGAAGTACCTGCCACATATCGGCAATGCCCGCCCAGCCTTGGTGTAGCTCCCGTTGCGGATTGAGCAGAATATGGGGAATCCATTGCCCCACATATAAAACAAGGGGCATCACCACCAAACACAGTAGCCATTCCCACCAACGCACCCGCAACATTGCCCCTAAAAAACCTAACTGAATACGGGGAACGCTGATAACTTGATTTGGACTATCAGAGGTTAAATCTAGGGCGAACCGTGGCCATAGGCGATTCACCAAGGCAATGCCCCAACTCAACCCCAGCACAGCCACTACCGCCAGCCAAAAACCTAAGCCATTCCATTTCACCGCAAAAGCTGCGCCCAATTGCAACCCGCACCCCATCAATAACCAAGGACGCTGCCATTGGGATGCCCCCTTTAACCGCAAAGCTGCTAGTAAAAAAATTAATCCACTTAGCCCCGATGCCACCAAAAACACATTGATCAAACCGAAGCGCGATTCCACCAAATATAAACCATCCAACCCCATCAATACCCCCGCCAACAAACCGACCCACCGCCGCGCCGTTAGTTGATAGGTCAAACCCGCCGTCAAAATCGGGATTAACGATCCCACAACCGCTTCTGCCCCACGATAACCCGCAGGATTACGCCCCAATAAACTAATCGCCGTCATGATGAAATATTTGCCCAGGGGCGGATGGCCCTCCCATGTGGGATTACCATCGAGATATCGCATCGCATAGACCGGAAAATATACCTCATCAAAAATGGGGTAAGGCAATTTCTGTAAATGCCAGAGCCGTAAGCCTAAACTCCCCAGCCATAGCAATAGCAAACCGCCC
This sequence comes from Pseudanabaena sp. ELA607, assembly GCA_037130765.1. Lineage (GTDB taxonomy): Bacteria > Cyanobacteriota > Cyanobacteriia > Pseudanabaenales > Pseudanabaenaceae > JBAXSK01. Next base: position 10,794 of record JBAXSK010000019.1, on the reverse strand, counting down.
CAAAACCAGAAACTGCTTGCAATGATCTTTGTTTGTGGCTGTGCTCCGTTGGTTTGATCAGCCTGAGGCTTAAGCATCATAGGTTTATGCGCAATATTTACCCTCAGTATTATAGATGGTTTAAAAATTAGGCTCAGTAATCTTACTTTTCTAAGAAAACGCCCATTTTGCGGAATTTCTGATACCTTTGCTCTTGCAATTCGGCAACTGACATTTTTTGCAGCCGATCTAAATTCGTCAAAATTGCTTCCTTGAGATGCTCTGCGGCTTTGAGGGGATAGCGATGGGCCCCACCCAAAGGCTCCGTCACCACCTGATCCACCACGCCAAAACCCAATAAATCTTTCGCCGTAATCTTCAGGGCTTCGGCGGCTTTGGCGGCTTTACCAGCATCGCGCCACAAAATCGCTGCACAAGCCTCTGGGGTGGCCACAGTGTATACCGAATTTTCAAACATCATCATGTGATTGCCAATACCAATGCCCAAAGCGCCACCGGAACCCCCTTCACCAATCACGGTGCATAAAATTGGCACACGCAAGCCAAACATCTGCCGTAAATTAGCGGCGATCGCTTCCCCTTGTCCTTGTTCTTCGGCGGAGACCCCCGGATATGCCCCTGGTGTATCAATCAAAGTAATAATCGGAATATTAAAGCGATCCGCATGATCCATCAACCGCGCCGCTTTCCGGTAGCCCCCTGGTGAAGCCATACCAAAATTGCGTGTCATGTTGTCTTTAGTGTCGCGCCCTTTTTGATGCCCTAAAATCACCACCGAACGCCCGTCAATTTTCGCCAAGCCTCCCACTAGGGCCAAGTCATCATTACCTCGGCGATCACCATGAAGTTCAAGCCAGTCTTCGGTAATGGACTGCACATAATCTAAGGTACTGGGGCGACGGGGATGGCGAGCAATTTGCATCCGTTGCATCGGGCCTAAGTTACCAAAAATATCCCGCCGTAGCTGTTCTGCCCGCTGCTCTAACTGTTCTAGTTGATCGCTCACATCCACATCGTTTTCTTGAGCAAGGGTGCGGATCTGTTCGATGCGCCCTTCCAGTTCGACGAGGGGTTTTTCAAAGTCGAGGAGAATTTGGCGATCAGACATTATGGCTTATGGGATAACTATAGGTTTGAACGAAACAGGCAAAATTGGACTAGACTGGCGACAAAATAGACCAGAATTATTGACGGTAGTGCTTGATGGGGGCAAATTAACCGGCAAACTACTAACAGTAAATTGATGGCGTTGAGTTGATGATGCTAAATTTACTCCTAGACAATTTACCCTGAGCCATTTACCCTGAGTTATTTAATTTCGAGATTTCTCGTTAAGGCGCACAAGTCATAGAAAAAAGGCTACAGTCTAATCATACAAAGCATCATAACATTGCCGTTGCCTTGGTTACGTTTTTTCGTTTTGGCGATGGGTTGCTGGCATTTATGGCTCCGATCTGGCTCTAGATCAATCGATTTAGGGGATGGGTTTGGCTAGGGAATTTGTCTATTGTTGATCAAGGTGATCTCAATTGGATAAACCAGCGGCTAAACTACTAGCTAGTGCAAAAATCTTTAAAGTTGCACCGAAGTTGCTCAGTTGTAGACGGATAGAATATGAGTCCTGATAGCTCACGCCCTATTGATGTTTTACCTCATCTGCCGACTCCAACTTTTTGGTTGGGGAATAGTGGTCAGTTGTTAAATTTAAATCCAGCGGCGGCTAGTTTAATGGAGCGCTTCTATGGTCAAAATATTGATCTGAGTGAAGCTTGGGCTCAATTTGCGGAAGTGGTACAGGAACCGTGGCTCACCATTGAACGCTCTAGTAATTTATCAGTATATTTTCAGCACTTATTGCCGGACTTACAACCGGTGGGCATTAAAGTCTCAACCTTAACTGCGGGACTGGATACTCAATTATTTGATGGGGCTAACCCCGCTAAACGTCATCTTAGCCCCGCTATGGTGAGGATTCATGGTCATTTACAGCGGCTCAAAGAAAATAGTACCGGCGTAAGTTATGTCTTAACCATCGAAGATTTGATCCCCGTCCTTGAAGCTCAGCCAGAACTGAGTCATATCCCCCAAGATGAACTATTTCGTCTCATTACCGAGAATGTAGCGGATTTAATTGCCGTAATTGATAATCAAGGGTATCGCATCTATAATAACCCCGCTTATTCCCGCATTCTGGGTTATAGCCCTGAAGAACTCAAAGGTACTTGGGCTTATGACAAAATTCATCCCGATGATCAAGAAAAAGTCGTTGCGGCAGCTAAAGATGCGATCCAGTCTGGGGTGGGCAAGGTTTTAGAATATCGGATGCAATGTAAAGATGGCTCATGGCGGATTTTAGAGTCATCAGGGACAATTATTTTTGACCATGAGGGACAGGTCTTAAGCACGGTGATTGTGGCCCATGACATCACCGAACGCAAACAAGCCGAATCAGCCTTACAGCAAAGCACGACCCGCCTGCGTCGCCAACAACAAACCCTTTTAGAACTGACTAAACAGCGCACGGTGTTGCAAGATGATATGCGCACTATGGTCAGGATCACCCTCGAAAATGTGGCACGAACCCTAGACCTCCAACGTATCAGCATCTGGCTCTATCGCCGCAATCGTACCCGCATTAGCTGCTTAGATTTGTATGTGGTCAATAGCCAACAGCATCAGTGTGGCATTGAGCTATGGCGCGATGATTTACTCAGCCGTGGCGATGTTGAAGGGGTGCGCTCCCTTGACGACATTGTGAATAATGATGCCCTAGAAAGTTTATTGCAAAGCTGGCTCAAGCAAAATACCGATCCTAAAACTAAGGATAATGATGAAGATTTACCCATAGTCCCTGGTTTTAGTCTGCCTCACGGTAAATGTAGTGGCTCGCTATTGGCTTCACGGTTGGATATTCCCCTCAGATTTGCGGGCGAAAAAGTGGGAGTTGTGATCTATGAACGCCATGATCCCCATAGTTCCTACGCCATCGAAGAGCAAAACTTTGCCCACTCCATTGCGGATATTTTGTCTTTGAGCCTAGAGCAATGGGAGCGGCGACGTACCGAACAAGAATTGCAACGCTCTCAAGAACGGTTTAAGGAACTGGTGCGGCGGGAAGAAATGCTCAATCGTCGCCTGACGAGCCAAATTCGTGACTCTTTGGATCTAGACACGACTCTCTCAACCGCAGTCCATGAAATTTGCGACTTACTGAGTATTGATCTATGTAATTTCTTTTGGCACGAACCTGATGCAACTACGCCAACTTTTTGCTTAGTACATACTGCCATTGGCTCCTCTCTGTCTCCTAAATTGGTAGCTTATGGCAAAGGTTATCCCCTCAATGATCTGCCCCAACTCGGTCAGCGGCTGATCCAACAAGAAATCATTAGTACCAGTGAAGTGCGGCAAGATGCCACCCTGACCCCCCAAACCCGCAGCGTATTGATGACTTTTGGTTTTACGGCCCAGTTATTGCTGCCGATTCAAACCAGATCGGGCAAACTGGGGGTGATTGTGGCGGCCCATTGCAGCGGGTCACGCCTGTGGAATGAAGAAGAAATTGAACTGGTCGAATCAGTGGCGGATCAGTTAGCCATTGCCATTGATCAGGCGGAATTGTTTGAAAGCACCCAACGCAGCGCCGCATCTGCCTATGCCCAAGCACTGCAATTAGAAACTGCCCTAGCGGATTTGCAAAAGACCCAAACCCAGTTAATTCAAACGGAGAAAATGTCTAGTTTGGGGCAATTAGTGGCTGGGGTGGCCCATGAGATTAATAATCCGGTCAATTTCATTCATGGCAATCTCAACCACGCGGGGCGTTATATCCAAGATCTTGTCGATGTAATCCAACTCTATCAAAAACATTATCCCCAGCCAGCCAGCGAAATCCAGAAATATTTAGAGGAGATGGATTTTGCCTTTTTAGGTCAGGATTTGCCTAAATTAATTAACTCCATGAAAATTGGGGCGGAGCGAATTCGGCAAATCGTTTTATCTTTGCGCAATTTTTCGCGGGTGGATCAAGAAGGGAAAAAACCCTGTAACGTGCATGAAGGTATTGATAACACTTTATTAATTTTACAAAATCGCTTTAAGCCCTATGGCGATTATCCAGGGATTCAAGTCCAGCGCAAATATAGCGAGCTACCTACGGTTTATGCCTATGCAGGGCAACTAAATCAAGTATTTATGAATATTTTATCTAATGCCGTTGATGCCCTTGAAGAGCAACTGCAACAGGAGCGTAATCAGGTTGATCCCCCTGCTACGATTACCATCGCCACCTACACCTATCCTGAACAAAACCTAGTCTTGATTGAAATTGGTGATAATGGCCCTGGTGTCCCCTCAGAAATTCATAGTCGGTTGTTTGATCCATTTTTTACGACTAAACCCGTGGGCCGTGGCACAGGGTTAGGCTTGTCCATTAGTTATCAAATTATTGTAGAGAAACATCACGGTAAACTAGAGTGTATCTCTGAACACGGTCACGGTACGCTATTTCGCATTGAATTGCCTATAGGTGAACCGACCACAGCTAATTAAGCTTTAGGGTGTAGTCTAAAAGTTAGTCTTAAATATTTGAGTACATCATTGGGTCTGACCAATGATTTAGCTCAAGAATAAGAATGCTGGAATTGCCCACGTCGGCCATACCGCAACACCTAAAATATTCGTGATGGTTTAATTAATTTAATTCTGGTAGCCGCTGCTTCCTATGGCTCTGACCCCATATAACAAAAAAGACAATCCCTTAACCAAAGCATGGCAATGGTTAGGCAAAACTCCTAATCGGGCCATCGAAAAGGCTTATCAAGCTGCCCAAGGTATTAAACGCATTGAGGATCAGTACTTTGAGGGTGCGCCGATTAGTGACACGGGGGCATATCAGGGTACGGCAGCCAGTGTATTTTTAATTCAGTTGCAAAAATATTTGCGCGTAATTGATGTGCAACTAGCGGCCTATCGAGTTAGTGCCACTTTGCCGACTCTTTTGCCTCAAGGGGATTTAGCTGCTGATGGGGCGGGTATTTCCCCAGAGATGATCGATTTTGCCGAAAAGCTGAAATTTATTGATACGGTGGTGGCGCGTTACCGTGCTAATGAAGGGGATGCCATTAGTACAGGATCAGTAGTAGCCACGGGATCACCAACTAGTACTTCGGTTGTGCCCTTAGATCCCGCAGGGGAGATGATTGACCCCGATGCTGAGGCAGGGCGGAATTTACCCCGCATGATCAATGAAGTGACTAAAACGGCTAATGTGCGTCGCCAAAAAAGTACTGCGCGGCGGCGGATTTTGCCAGGGGCTTTTTTCAATGCTTTTGACTACATCAAACATAACGTGGGCGCTGAAGACAGCGGCTATGAACAGGATGTCATCGGCGAGATGCGGGAAATTCGCCGCCGCACTAATAACGCCTTAAAATACCTGCTGCTGATTATTGTGGTAGTGGTTGCCACCCAGTTAGTCAGCAAAAATTTGATCTATGGCCCAATTATCAATCGCCTCACGGACTTAGACAGACTGGAACAGCGTTTTAGTCCTAGTTTACAAGAAAAAGCCTTACGCTCATTTCGGGATGTAAAAGAGCGGTTAGAACTAGAGAAATTATTGATGACCATGGTCCCCACCCTGGGGGAAAAAGTCTCAGAAAAAGAACCAGCCAAAGCACCAGAAACCGCTGCCGAGAAATCTCATGAGAAACAACAAAAAACTAATGAGAAAACCTCAGAGCAAAATTCGCCTAAATCTGAGCCAAAACTAGAATCTAAGTCAGAACCTAAACCTGAGTCTAAGGAAGCAAGCAATCCCAAACCGTCACCCAAGGAAATTGAGGAAATCTTTGAAGCCAAACTCCAGCAAGAAACGGTGAAATTATTGCGCCGCTATAACGAAGAAAGCATTGATGGGGTCAAAAACTTACTCGCCGACATTACCGCCACCTTTGCCGCCTACGTGATGATTATTACGGGACAGCGTCAACTCAGGGATCTCAAAATGTTCATTGATGAGGTTTTGTTTAATCTCAATGACAATGCCAAAGCATTTTTGATCATCGTCTCTACCGATACGTTTGTGGGGTTCCACTCTAGCGAGGGCTGGGATGCCTTAATTACGGTACTGTTTGATCACTTTGGCTTGCCAGAAAATAAAATCCTGACCATGACGTTTATTTCCACCGTGCCCGTGTTTTTGGATGGCTTGTTTAAATTCTGGATCTTCCAATATTTGAGCCAAGCCTCCCCTGCGACCGCCACAATTTACCGCGAAATGAACGAATAAAAGCCATCGCAATAGTAAGCAAAATCCCCCAGATTAGGTCTTGCGTCCCTAACAAATTATGATATATTGTCTAAGCTGATCAGTTATGAGGGGCACAAACAGCTTGTTTACGCAATTTGTTTGACCAAATATTAAACTAACAGCAAATAAACAATCTTGCGGTCATGGTGGAATTGGTAGACACGCTATCTTGAGGGGGTAGTGACTCACGTCGTGAGAGTTCGAGTCTCTCTGACCGCATTTTTAATCAAAGAAAACCAATAAACTCCCTACTTTTATTTTAGGGAGTTTTTTATATTTAGGGAAATTGACTAACTGATCTAACGGGAGTTCGACTGATTTCGACTAACTAACTCACCTTACGCAGATAGAAAATCTGCCCTCATCCCCCCAGCCCCTTCTCCCAGAGCGGGAGAAGGGGAGCAAGAGCCATTTTTAGCTTTTTCCTTGTTCCCCTCTCCCTTTTTGGGAGAGGGGCTAGGGGTGAGGGTCTTATAACCTTATGCGTAACATGAGTAACTAACGGAACATACTGCTAACGGAAGTATCTTCATGGACGCGCCAAATGGTTTCACCCAGCAAGTTAGCCACTGACAAGACCCGCAACTGAGGGAAATAACACTCGGGACGCACGGGAATCGAATTAGTGACGATCACTTCTTCAAAGACACCGGGGGCTGATAAGCGCTCAACCGCCGGAGGAGAGAATACCGCATGGGTCGCACAAGCATAAACCTGTCTTGCGCCCTGGTGACGCAACAATTTGGCAGCTTCGGAAATTGTGCCCGCCGTATCGATCATGTCATCGACTAAAACCGCTGTTTTGCCAGCCACATCACCGACGACATTAAGGACTTCGGCAACATTATGGGCTTGGCGACGCTTATCAATAATGGCAATGGGTGCATCATTGAGTTTTTTGGCGAATGCCCGCGCCCTTGCGACACCACCCACATCGGGCGAAACCACCACTAAATCAGATAATTGCTTCTGATTGAGGTAGTCAAATAGCACCGGCCCGCCATAGACATGATCACAGGGAATATCGAAATAGCCTTGAATTTGCGCTGAGTGTAAATCCATCGCTATGACCCGATTAGCCCCAGATTGCACAATCAGGTTAGCCACTAGTTTGGCAGTAATTGACTCTCTGCCAGCGGTTTTACGGTCAGCCCGCGCATAGCCGTAGTAGGGCATCACCGCCGTGATCTGTCGTGCTGAAGCCCGGCGGCAGGCATCAATCATGATCAAAAGTTCTGTCAAATTATCGTTAACAGGGCGACAGGTGGGCTGAATCAAGTAAACATCACAGCCACGAATTGATTCCTGTACCTGAACATAAACCTCCCCATCAGCGAAATTTTTGCGTACCATTGGGCCCAATTCCAGCCCTAAGTAGGCTGCCACTTCTTGGGCTAAAGGCAAATTAGCTGAACCGGCAAAAAGCCGTAAGCGATCGTCTCCGCCAGCTAGAGGTACTAGTTTGGGGAAAAGATGCCGAGTTGTCGTTAAATGTGTCAACGCAGTTTGGTAGGTAGAACATTGCCTAATGTTTATTGTCGTCTTAAATTGCTACTCTTGTTACATATCTTTGCAATCATTTTGGGTGAATTAATCGCAAATAGGTCACAGTTAAGCCACTCTAAGACTTGCTATGGTTACGCTTGCTTGAATTTGCTATCGTTCCATAACAATTCCTATCATTTTGGCAAGTAATGACTCTAGGCAAGGAAATTCATGCCATTTTTTTATTTTTTGAGGGGGTGCTGGGTGATAAAGGATGAGTTAGCGGGCTGTTACTTGCGAAAATTTCGGATCTAGTTTTCTTATGGTATTTGATCAACTACGATAAATAGCATTTTGTTTGTGCCCCATTCTGACCATTATGATCGCTGTCCGAGATCACTGAAATAGGTTGCAAGGTGTACAGATGATTTTCGTGCCAGTAGTACAGTAAGTTGCAATTGCCGATCACCCGAAAACTGTAATTATGTATTTATGGCTTGTATTAGTTTATGTAACTGTTTTGTAGGTAAACATGGCTATATGTGCTAAAAACTAAGTTTTGAGGGCTATAAATCCGCTTATAACTGCTAATGCCAGTTATTTATATCGCTTCTTTTTCTGTTATTGGCTCCAAAAGTTGCAAGTATGAAACAAGTCGTCATTGAAAATCCCATTATTAACTCGCCTTTTGAAGAACCAAGGCGACATTTTAAGTTTGATATAGATGGGATTACAGATGAGGTTGTGGAGTCTCGTAGGATTAGCCATTATTTCATCCCGATCGCACAGCCTAAAAAGAAAGGTAAGCAATTAAATCTTGATTTGGGTGGGTTGACTCAAGATCGGGTTGAAGAAAACAAGTTTATTAACCAGATTCGAGAAAGGGTGAAGCTGTGGCGTAGAGGTGGGTATTTAGGTGTAACCTCAACCACTCGTAAATTATTAGAATATTGGACAAACTCAGAACGCGATCGCCGTTTGTTTTTTTGCCAGATCGAAGCGCTGGAAACCTTAATCTACATTACTGAAATTTCTAAAAAATATGGTGATCACTGGATTGAGAACCAGCTAAGAGAGTTTAATGCTGATGCTAATCCGTTGCTGTTTCGGATGGCTTGCAAAATGGCGACTGGCACAGGTAAGACTGTCCTGATGTCGATGATCATTGCTTGGCACGTTCTCAATAAGGCTGCAAATAAACAGGATGCGAGATTTGGGGATACTTTTTTGGTGGTGACACCAGGGATAACTATTCGCGATCGCCTCAGAGTTTTGCAACCAAATGATCCAGAAAACTATTATCGAAAGCTAGATTTAGTGCCATCGGACATGATGCCTGAACTAGAGAAAGCTAAGATTTTAATCACCAACTACCATGCTTTCAAACCTAGAGAGCGTACAGCAGCAGGTAAATTGACTAAAAATATTCTCAGTCAGGATGGTGAGAGCGCATTTACAGAGACTCCTGCTCAGATGGTTAGTCGTGTCTGTCGCAGTCTTGGCATTAAGAAAAACATCATAGTCCTGAATGATGAAGCTCACCATTGCTATCGTCGTCGTGTGGGTGGTGATGATGAAAAATTAGCAGCAGATGATCGTAAAGAAATCCAAAAACGTGAAGAAGAAGCAAGGGTTTGGATATCAGGATTAGAGGCAATTCAGAAAAAAATAGGCGTGAAAATGGTCTATGACCTATCAGCCACTCCATTTTTTCTTAAAGGATCTGGCTATCCTGAAGGTAATTTATTTCCTTGGGTAGTCTCGGATTTTAGTCTTATTGATGCGATCGAGTCTGGCATTGTCAAGATTCCGCGTGTGCCAATCTCTGATAACAATGTCAGGGGTGAGTTGCCGACCTATCGCAATATTTGGGCATTGATTCGAGATGATTTACCTAAAAAAAGCCGTGCGGAAAAGGATGAGAGTAAAACCCCTGGTGGTCCTAATTTACCTCAACAGTTAGAAGGGGCTATTCTCAGTCTTTATAACAACTATGAAGCGCGTTATCGACAATGGGAACAGGATGCTGATGCTAGAGCAAAGGGGCAAACACCTCCTGTATTTATTGTGGTTTGCAATAATACTAATGTTTCAAAGCTAGTCTATGACTATATTTCTGGTTGGGATACTGGGAATGTGTTGCCAAATGGAGAGGCAATTTTAGCACCAGGGAAGTTATCTCTATTTAGCAATGTGGTAGATGGACGATGGACATCTAGACCTAATTCGATTTTGGTAGATAGTGAGCAATTAGAGTCTGGTGAGGCGATGAGTGCAGACTTTAAGAAGATTGCTAAGCGTGAGATTGATGAGTTTAAAGCAGAATATCGCGATCGCTTTCCTGGTCAAGATACTGACAAGATTAGCGATGAGGATTTATTGCGTGAGGTGATGAATACTGTTGGTAAGTCTGGCAAGTTAGGGGAACAAGTTAAGTGTGTCGTATCAGTTTCAATGCTTACGGAGGGATGGGACACGAACACGGTGACACATATCTTGGGAGTGAGGGCATTTGGTACGCAGTTACTTTGTGAGCAAGTGGTGGGGCGTGGCTTGAGACGTATTAGTTATGCTGTCAATGATGAGGGAATGTTTGAGCCTGAATATGCAGAGGTGTATGGTGTGCCTTTTTCGTTTATCCCCTGTGCTGGTTCTAATAAGACACCGAAACCCACAGCGATACCGACTAGGGTTAGAGCCTTAGACGATCGCATTGAATGTGAGATTACCTTTCCGAGATTGATTGGCTATCGCTATGATATTCGTGATGGCAAGCTGACCTATAACTTTGATACTGCTAAATATTCAATTTCGACAGCAGATTTACCGACTATTACGGAAATCGCGCCGATCGTGGGACAGTCAGTAATTCATGACTTGAGTGATTTGCGATCGCGTCGTGAGCAGGAAGTCGCTTTTTTATTAGCCAAATTGGTATTAGAAAAATATTTTCGATGGGATGGCGAGACAAAACTAGAAAAGGATAAAAATCATTT
>JBAXSK010000189.1:0-8787 GCA_037130765.1 Pseudanabaena sp. ELA607 | reverse complement strand
TGCAAACGATTGACTATTCTAATTTACAGCTTTAACATTACTTTGCATCACTACCCACCGCATTTACTGAATATTTGTGTTTATGCGATGAAATTTATCCATCTGTCAAATATAGCAACTATCCAATATAATTACACTTTAAACCATGAACAGGCGTAAAGATAAAGCTACACCAAAGATTTCTATCAACATAAATTTCAAGTTGATTTAAAGTTGATTTAAAGGAAATTTAAAACTATAAACTCACGAATCTAAATTTAAGCGCGATCAATGCTATGAATTATCTACCAAAATCAGCAGCTTTACCCACAATTCCGCCGCAAGTTAAGGTGTTAGGTGTGCCTATTCATGTCCTCAGTGACTATAGTACGTGGTTAGCCGAAAGAATCAGTAATGCCCAAGGAACTCATGTGATCACCTTAAATGCGGAAATGGTCATGCAGGCACGGCAAAATTCAATTCTAAGTGATAGTTTGCAGCAAGCGGAATTAATTGTGCCCGATGGTTCGGGGGTCGTATTATATCTGCGGAGTCGGGGACAAGTTGTGCCTAGATGTCCGGGCATTGAATTAGCGGAACAGATGATTAATCTGGCATCCCAGCAAAATTGGCGAGTGTTTCTCTTAGGCGGAGCGCCGGGAATTGCGAATCAAATTATTGCCAAATGGGAAGAGACTTTGCCCCAGTTAGTCTTAGCAGGGGCGCATCATGGCTATTTCGACGATATTGCCGAAACTGAAATCTGTAAACATCTGGCCAGTATGCAGCCAGAATTGATTCTAGTCGGTTTAGGAGTGCCCCGCCAAGAAGCTTGGATTCAGTCTCATCGCCATTTGTGCCCTAATTCGGTGTGGATTGGTGTCGGTGGCAGTTTAGATATTTGGTCAGGGCATAAAGAACGGGCCCCTAATTGGTTGCGGGACAATCACCTAGAATGGGTTTATCGATTATATAAAGAACCTTGGCGGTGGCGACGGATGCTGGCTTTACCTCATTTTGTGTGGAGTGCTTTTTGGGAACAATTCTTTCCTGTCCAGCCATTAGGGAAGTAATTATAGATAACTTAGACTACAAAATTGCCCATCTCTAAGGCACAAATTCGCTAATTACCTCGCCCGTAACTTGGACACTTTGCTCTTCTAAATTAGCCACCGCTTTTTGACCGCTAATGCGTAAACTATTTTGTGGCTGCTCATAGGATAAATTACCAGTGGCAATCACAGACTGGCTAGGAATCTTCCATTCCACCCGATCACAACTTACCGTGCCTTGGGTGGCAGTAAAACCCGCGTTGACATTCCCAACTAGTTCAATGGATTGCTCATTTAATTGAGCCAATCCTTTGTCGGCTTTGATGGTAATGCCACGGCTGGCACTAGCTGCTTGAAAAGCCTCTGGTAAACTAACCTGCTGACGTTCTATATCCCATTGCACTTCGGCGGCATTGATTTGCAGATCCAATTTCTTATCTTCAGCAATTACATTCCCACGGGCAATCACTAAATTCTTTTCTAATTGCCATTCTCCCGCTTTTGCCGTCAATTTCATGGCATCTTTGGTTTGCAATACTTGAATTGGCGACTCGCTGAATACTCGTTTTTTCGTAGCACTCCAAGTGATTTTATCGGTGCGAATTTCTAGCGGTGGCTTGCTGGCAATGGCTAATACATCTTTTTCTAAAGTAAAGATATTAGTCCCTGGTTTAGCCTGTAATGATTTGCCTGTAATTGTAATTAACCGTCCGGTTTTAGGATCTTGATTTTGAATTTGCAAATCCCCTGTGGCAGTCAATAAATCTTTTTTCGATTCCCAAGTCATTTGGGCAGACTGCATGGTGATGTTTTCCTCCACGGCTAAAGCCTTAACTTGTCCGGCTAGGGTCACGACTTGGGTTACCTGATCGAGGGTTCCCGTTGAACCAGTGGCTTCAATAATTGGTTTGCCATCACGATAGAACTTACCGGAAACGCCCCGCACATCAGCAATGCGTCTGTCTTGGCGGTAATCGGCTCGCTTGGCTGTGATTTCCCAAACTAATTTACCAGTTTCGTCAAATTCAGTTAGGGTAATATTCGACAGACTAGATCCAGGGTTGCTATTGGTTTGCGGAGTAACAATGGGAGTATTCCGAAATACGGTTAACCAAAGAAAAATCAAAATCAAAAAACTCAGGACAGCACCAATGGTTAACACCTTAAACCAGCGCCGCGTGCGTTGACTCTTGAGTTTATAAAACAGATTATAAAAGAGTTTGTCCAAAATATAACTTGTCCTAAGTACAATAATCAGTAAATATCAGTGAATAGTTCGTGGCAAGTTTTACACAATAACTTAGGAGCCAGTTACTGAGCCATAGCGACTACATCTTCTAAATCCTTGGCAGGCAAAGGTTCGTGACCATGATGGGCTAGATAATCTAAAGCTTGGTCAAATAAATCTAAACCCTGCTGGACAGTTTCAATTTTACATAATTCACCACGCAAAAAGGAAGCACCGGCAAATCCTTTGGCGTACCAAGTCATATGCTTACGGGCTTGGCGAATGCCGCGTATTCCCTTATAGTCATACATCCCAATCAAATGTTCTCGTGCTACTTCTAGCCGCTCTTGGGGGGTGGGTTTAGGTCGCATTTGACCAGTGCGAATAAAGTGATCGACTTCACCCACTAGGAAAGGATAGCCCAGAGTCCCCCGCGAACACATCACCCCATCAGCGCCAGTATATGCCAAACATTTAATGGCGGCTTCAGCGGAAAAAATATCCCCATTGGCAATCACCGGAATCGTTAGTACTTCTTTGACTTTGCGAATCCATTCCCATTTAGCGGCTCCATGATATCCCTGCGCTCGGGTGCGCCCATGTACTGTAATCATTTTTGCCCCCGCATCTTCCATTCGTTGGGCAAAATCGAGAATATTAATTTCTGTTTCGCTCCAACCAATGCGAGTTTTGACTGTAACTGGCACATCCACCGCAGCAACGACACTACGCACAATTTCTACCGCAAGTTCCGGTTGCCGCAATAGGGAAGAACCGCCGCCATTGCGGGTAATTTTATTTACAGGGCAACCCATATTTAAATCCACCGTGTCTGCTCCTTCAGCAACGGCGCGTTGGGCGGCTTCTGCCAAAAAATCGGGACGGCAATCAAAAAGCTGAATACTAATCGGAGTTTCTGCCCGATCGACTTCCATTAATTGCGGTAATTCTTTCACATAATGTAAACCAGTGGCATTGACCATTTCGGTATACATCATCGAATTGGGGGCATAGCGTCGCACAAAACGCCGAAATACCAAATCAGTCACCCCTGATAAAGGAGACTGCAATACCCGACTGTGTAAAGTAAAATCACCAATTTGCAGGGGTTGATTGAGCCGCGCCCGTAATTCTTCTGCCATCAGATCAGCAGGGTCAGAGATTGGCTCAGCGATGGTTGTCCCTAAATTATTCATAGCCATGGGATGAACTCAAAAAAGCACCGATATGGGTAATTAGAACTTATGGCAGATTGATTCCTTTAGTGAAAGATTGCCTCAGTTAACAATAAAGGAATTCTTCCCGATCTACGGGATGATGATTTAAGGTTACACCATAGGCTCGCTGGACATTTTCGAGGGTCAGCACTTCTTCTGGGGTTCCTGCGGCTACTACCGTGCCATTAATCAATAATAGCCGATCATAGTTACGCAAACTCTCGCCCCATTCGTGACAACTGACTACTACGGTTTTGCCTGCCTGCTTCAGTTCGCGGTAAATTTGCCAGATTAGAGCTTCTGTGGCTTTATCGATACCGGTCATGGGTTCGTCTAGTAAAAACACATCCGCTTCTTGGGCCAAAGCACGGGCCAGAAATACCCGCTGTTGCTGCCCCCCAGATAAAGACTTAATGGGACGATGGCGCAATTCGTACATTCCCACCCGTTCTAGGGCATCGCGCACCCATGCAGTTTGGGTGTGTTGTCCTCGTCCGCGCAAAAATCCCAGCCATCCCATGTGCTGCGTGCGGGCTAACATCACGACTTGACACACGGTAATCGGATAGTCCCAATCGGTTTGGCTGCGTTGCGGCAGATAAGCCACGGTTTGCCGTTGGTGATGCAAGGGGCGCTGCTGATAGAGCGTCCGCCCACTACGCACCGGCAATAAATTCAGCATCGCTTTAAGTAAAGTACTTTTGCCCGCCCCATTGGGCCCAATCAAGCCAATAATTTGCCCCCCCCATAAATCAAAGGAAACATCATACAAAGCGGCAATGTGGCGATATTGCACCGACAGATCTTGCACTTGCAATAAAGTCGGTAATTGATCTTCGCTGGAATTGAGCAGAGTTGAGCGCATGGCTAGGCTAAAACCACAATGATAATCGTTATCATTATAGGTAAGGTGCGGTCATTGCGGATCAATTAGGGGACTCACCGGCAATAAATTTATCTGTTCTTCATGATTTGCTGCTATCAGATCGATTAAATTCGCCTGTTATGCAGGAAATTATTCCCAAAACATCGAGTCTAGTAATTTCATCCCCCCACTGCGACGAGCCAAACCTATGTGCAAAACCACAAAGCACAGCACCAAGGGAATACTCATGAAATGCACCACCCGCAATGGAGTCCAGCCGCCAAAACTATCGACAATCCAATAAAATTGGGCTGGTTTATACATTCCCACACCGGTGAATAAAGCCAAGGCTAATACAGGCAAAATCAGGGTATACATCAAGCGATGCCAAGCATAATTGCGGCGTTTGGGGTTGCTGCTTTTGGCGATGGCTTTGAAATCTTTACCTGATACATAGCGCCGCCGTTGCCAAATTAGAGCATAAACTCCATACCATAATAAATTCACAGCAAAAAGCCACATCATGGCAAAATGCCAATGTCTGCCGCCAGCGAGCCAGCCGCCCAAACCCACGAATAAGGGAAAATGGAACCCTGAACGCCCGCCAAATACGGGATTAGCGTTATAAATTTGCAAGCCACTGGTAATCATGCAGAATAGACTCACCAAATTAACCCAATGAAAAATTTTGCTAGGGAGAGTTTGCCGAAAGCTTGCAATTTTTTTGTTCGCATCCGATGACGGTGGGGCTGGATTGGCAGTTGAATCAGTGGGAGAGTTAGACATAATGGGTATGGGGCGTTTAGCTGTTTAATAGCTAGTTTGTCATAACTAGTTTAGGGGAAGTTTTTGGTAATGGTGGTGGTATTTAGCTGCAAGTATATGGCAGTGATGCTACTGGTGAGTTCTAAACCGTTTAGTTCCAAGAAAATTAGTTAATACTGGTGTTATTGATAAATCTCACTCAGACAGGTATTTTTGATTGTGCGCACCTCAATTAGGAGCTAAGCATAAATAATTATGGTAAAAATCAACGTTTCAGGCTTGGTGAATAAAGAAGAATCGCAAACCTCATTTATTTGTTGAGAGATACTGAATTTTCTATGAAGGGAGCCAAGTTCTGCTAAAATCAGTAACTGCCATCAAAAATTAGAGTGAAATAATTAGAGTAAAAGACAGTTGTGGCAAAGCAAAGATTAGATGTTCGTTTAGTAGAATTAGGTTTAGCGCCATCTCGGGAACAAGCCCAAAAATTTATCCGTGCTGGTTGGGTGCAGGTAAACCAACAAGTAACTGATAAACCAGGTACGGATGTCGCGACCGATGCAGTGATTTTAGTCAAAGAGCGGGCCCCTTTTGTGTCCCGAGGTGGCGAGAAGTTAGCGGGAGCTTTGGCAGATTTTAACATCACCTTAGACGGACGGATCTGTTTTGATGGGGGGATTTCCACGGGCGGCTTTACTGACTGTATGCTGCAACAAGGAGCAAGCAAGGTTTATGGCATCGATGTGGGCTATGGACAAGTAGCATGGCAAATTCGCAGTGATCCAAGGGTGATATTACGGGAGCGGACTAATTTACGCCATCTTACCCCTGGGGATCTTTACCAAACTGAGGATCAGATGCCGGATTTCGCCGTGATGGACTTGTCTTTTATTTCCTTAACCAAAGTATTGTCCGCTCTATTTCCTTTATTGCAAACGCCCAAGGAAACGCTGTTATTAGTTAAACCACAATTTGAAGCGGGTAAAACTCAGGTAGGTAAAAATGGCATTATCCGGGATGCTAAAGTGCGTGCGAATTGTGTGGCGAATGTGTTGCAATGTGCCCTAGATTTGGGCTGGCAGTTTCGGGGCATGACCCCTTCCCCCATCCAAGGACGCACCGGTAACTATGAATATTGGCTGTGGTTAGGCTGTGGTCTGACGCAAGATTTAGTGGCTCCCGATTTGAGTGAAATTCTGGCGATGACTAACGAAAATCATTTATCTTAGAATCCTTGAAATCCGCTAAAATCTAGATCGTAATTCCTTTACATTGGGCATATGCGGTATTGGCAAAACTTAATCTATAAGCAAGGTTTCTTTTTAGTTAGATTGTCAGCACTGGCAGGGGCGATGGCGCTGGTGGGTGGCATCACAGAAAGTATCACTGAAAATATAAATTTCAGCTTAACTGGGGACGCAACCGGCGGGGCATTGGCCACATGGTCATCGGCTGAGGCAGAAGCGAAAAGAATCACGGTCTATCTGCAAGTACCTGGAGTTTCTGGCTCTGGGGTATTGATGCAGCGGCAAACGACTCGACAAGGCGACACTTATACAGTAATCACTGCTTATCATGTGGTGAGCGGTATCGTGGTTAGTGCGCCACTAGATGCCGAAGGGACGCAAAAACCATTAGAAGAAGCTTTTGTGATCACTCCGGATCAGCGTAGCCACCGCATCGCTACCATTCGTAAATTAGATGGTTTAGATTTAGCTGTAGTTACATTCACTACTAGAAATTCTCCTCCCTATAGCACGGCTCGCATTACCAATCCCAATCAAATTCGACCTAATAAGGTAATTTATGTCGCAGGATTTCCCAAGGTTAAGCCCGGAGAAAAGCCAAGATTTCAATTTTCTGCTGGAGAATTGCTCAAGAGAGAAGCCCGTGCTAATGATGATGGCTATGGTATTTCTTATGGTAATAAAACCACAACAGGGATTAGCGGTGGTAGCGTTCTCAATTATGAAGGGGAATTAATTGGAATTCACGGTGCAGCTAAACCTAGGCTTGGCAGAGCTTCTAGTAAATATGGGTTAGCTATTCCCATTAACCTATTTATGCGTCAAGATGGTAAAGATCAAGACGGTAATCTAAAGTGGAGTATTTATAGCTCCCATACGCCATCGATTCTTAAAATTGGCGAAGATATGCGCATTGGTCGCACCTTAACTTCTGCTAATAGCTGTTTTAGTCTGATTATGCAGTCTGATGGGAATTTGGTGCTTTATGAGAATCTGATTAGCCAATCTTTGTGGAGTAGCGATAGTGCTGGTAAAGGGGGACAAAAAGTGCAATTTCAAAGAGATGGCAATCTGGTTTTATTCAATTCTATGGGTAATGTTCTCTGGAAGAGCGACACCCACGGTCAAGGAGCCTCAAGGTTACAGGTGCAAAATGATGGTAATGTCGTGATCTATCGGAATGATGAGAGTGCAGTATGGTCAACTAATACTGGTTCTGCTGATCGTGGGTGTAAATAACCACATCCATAACCTACTTCAAAAAATGCAGCAAGTAATTATTATTGACACTTCTATTTTGTGCATTTATCTGAAATTTCCTGGCAAAGAAATTGTTGGTAAAGATGATGATAAATGGGATAAATACAGGGTTGATCAGTACTTAGATGACCGGATTAAGGACAAAGCACAGTTTATTGTTACCGTAGCAGTGATTATAGAAACTGGTAATCATATTGCACAACCAAATTAACTAAGGTTTGAAATTGCTCAGAGTCTTGCTGACGTATTAAATAAAATGGCAAATCGAGAAATACCGCGAGAGATTTTTACTGAGCAAGAATATCAAAAAATTTGGAGTGGATCCCAAAATAAAACAATTAGCTACTGAATGGCCACAACTGGCTAATACATGATTATCTTTAGCTGATTTCACGATTAAAGAAATTGCTAACTACTACTATCAATTAAAAAGATTTAACGTAGAAATATTTACTGCTGATCAGGGACTAAAATCCTATCAAATAACTCTACCTATTACACCTCAATATTCCCCACCTCGCCTCAGAAAATAAAAAAAATACCCTGTTCTTTGCAGTGATGTATTTGCTGTCATAATCATTACTCAAAAATGGCGTAACTGATCGTATCCAAAATATTTATTGTTTGTTGTTTTATTTCCGGTGTGCTTAGTATTATAGAAATCAGTTTTTTAATACTTTCGAGAGTAGCTTAACCTTGGATCCTGCCAATTAGAAATTGATGAAACTAATGATTAGCAATCACTACAAAATTACATTATTCCGCATCAATTAGAGCCTAAATTCCCTATCACTGCTGATGAATATTTGTCAGCTAATTGTGTAAATCTTCCAAAATTGCTAAATCAAACAAAGCTTCACTCATATAGATCTAATAACTCTGGTGTTAGCTGATGGAGCAGAACTTTAATTTCATCAGGTATAGTGCCTAATTTTCGAGACAGTTGTCTAAACAAAAGTGATCGCATACCCTGCTCTCTTCCTTCCTCTCTGGCGGTTTTGAAAACACTTTTCATGTCCCGATAGTACTTTAAGGTGTTTTCATAAGCATCTCTTTCGGTTTGGAAAAACTAGCAATCTAGGCAACTTCAAACAGTTGCATAAATACATTTTCCCATATCATCTCATGTTAAAATCACTCTAACGTATCTCTAGGGAGTTACTATGCAAGTCAC
>JBAXSK010000188.1:0-8847 GCA_037130765.1 Pseudanabaena sp. ELA607 | reverse complement strand
AATTAAATTAGGGCTTCATCTCGTTTGAAATGAAGCCCTTTTAAATAGTTTACTTGTCGAGTTACTTGTCAAAAAACTGTCCTGACAGCACAATCCTAGAATCAAAACTATTCCATGAAAGGTGAAATCAGTTTCCAGAAAATATAAGGAACACCAACGGTTAACATGATATAAATTGCAATGCCTGCCATAATTGGACTACCTCGTACTAGGGACAACTACTCAAATTCTTTGAAATCAAGTCTGGTCATTTCATTTCCCCATGTTGATCACCACAGCATGGTACGAGATTTGTTTGTTATGAAGTATCAGATGCGATCCTAGAACAAACAATTGAAAATCAGCAGGCTTGAAAGACATTTTGAAATTATAACAACCCTATCAGGGACAAATAGTTATTTTGACGACCAAATTAGTCAAGATTTTAAGACATTAATCCGTGCTTTTCTCTACCTTAAGACTCAAATATCATTAACTTACTTCACTCTATGGACTGATTGTGATCCTCCGTGGCTAACCGATAAAAGCATAAAGCGGTTTGCCCATACTGTCGCCGATCATAGGCAATTAAATCTAAGGCAGGCTGATCGGGTAAATGGCGATTGCGGTCGTGTTCAGCAATGACAATCCCATCGCTACGGAGTAAGCTACCCACCACTGCCAAAACTGGGGCATACAAATCACTTTGATACGGCGGATCAAAATATATGAAGTCAAACTTTTGGGGCGCAAGTTTAGCCAAAATTTTCACCACATCGCCGCGAATCACTTGATGGGTTTGGGTTGCATCGCAAATCTGCTGCCAATTTTCTTTAATGATCCGACAGGCAGCGGCGGACTGTTCAACCCCTGTCACCGATCTAGCCCCACGCGCCAAAGCCTCGGCTCCCATCGCCCCTGATCCGGCGCATAGGTCTAGCCAGTGAGCATCATTGACGCGATCTTGCAAGATATTAAAAACAGCAGCACGGACTTTACTTGAGGTGGGGCGGGTATTGAGTCCGTCCAGAGTTTTCAGGGGACGCTCACCTTTAATCCGTAATGCCATTGTCTTGACTTGAATAGCTCTGAATTAATCTGGAATAAGCTGAAATAAATTAATAATTAAATTTAATCAGGGACTTACATGAGATGACTGGTAAAAGAAAGGCTTTCAATTTGATCTACGGGGATCATCCAGATTTTATTTTGATAGGGTCGCCATACCGCACTCATCACATAGTGATTGCGCAACGAGATAATATGCACATGGGGCACACCGGTATGTTTAGAGCAAGAGCGCAAAAAATCTAGGGTGCGAATCAAGCGACTATGCAAAAAAGTCGCCATTTCTTCACTACAGTTTTGGCGCAACATGGGCACAGTTTGGGGATCATTTGTGCCCCGCAGTTCATAGATGATGTGAGTTTTATCTTTATATTCAATCTTACGCGAGCGTACTTCCCAATCACACAGTACGGCAAATCCTAACACTGCCATACCCAAATCGATATGAAAGTCCCGCATTTGGAACTTGGTATTGCTACTCATATCAGTGTGGGTGTTATAGCCCGTCCAACGGTGAAATTTTTCCAATCCTTCGTCAACCACATCTACAGCCATACGATACGGCGACGCGATCGGTCTTTTGGATTGGGATGCATCCATAGGTGATTCAGACGACGGCATTATCAGTCCCCTGTATGTGGGCGGTAATTGTGTTGATGGTAATGGTGTTATGGCAATGGGATAGGGCAGTTGGCTATCAAAACAGCGCTAACTGTCAGTATAGCCCATAATATATAACCCATAACGGGGCGGCGGTAGCTAAAACAGGTTTATTTGCCCTATACCTAATGGCATTAAAGATTTAACTACCTTTAAGAGCATGGTATCAAGATCATGGGATCAGCCATCGCACAAGGTTTGTTGGGTTGATTTCGCTGACTCAACAGTCAGGGTAATAGCTCAGATCGCTTAGATCTTTGCACAGTGTACTACCATAGGCTAAATTACCAACATTTCTCAAAGTTAACACGATCTACCCTAAAAAGACAACCTAGGCTACTCCTTAGCTGGCTAAGGTATGGCGCTGTTTTTGATTGATAGTTTTCGGTTGTGTTTGCATCAATTAATAGCAATCAGCGCCGATAATCTTGAATGATGTCAAGAAATTTCATGGTTTTAGAAAAATCGCGCTACAGATAGGCTGATAGGATTGAGGCATGATGCTGCACTAGATGTGATTTGATTAGTATTTAGCTGTGATACAGCCTATGGCATTTATATGTGGGATACATTATGAGCAAGATGTCTGTTCCACAAGATGCCCCACAAGCCTTTTCTGATTAATACTTGTACCCCATCAAACCGGAAATAGCTGTATTTCTAATGCTGGATCTTGTTGGATCTAATTAAGAACTAATTCAAAGGGATTGATCGCAACTATACTTACGGTCACGGATGATGGGCGGCAAAGAAATTGTGGTAGTGACTTGATAACAAAATCTATGGTAAAAAAAAATGATCCTAAAGACACCAATAACGCCCTAACTAGTGGACTGAGCATTGCTAATCTTTTAAAGCAAGAGAAACGCCGTTACCAACAGACTTTGTTGCGTAATCTGGGGCTGATTTTAGGTTTGGCCACGGTGGGAACCACTGGTTATCATCTGATCGAAAATTGGACTTGGTTTGATGCTTTGTATATGACGGTGATTACCTTAGCGACCATTGGCTATGGTGAAACTTACCCCTTGAGTATGGGGGGAAGGGAATTTACCATTTGCCTGATTATTGCGGGCGTGACGATCCTCACTTATATTGCCACTCAGTTTACGGTGGCGGTGTCTCAGGGACATTTTCGTTATTTATTACAGTTACGGCGGCAGGAGTCTTGGATGAATTCCCTCAATCATCATTACATTATCTGTGGCTATGGGCGCACTGGCAGGCAAGTTACGGCTGAATTTGCCGCTGAAGGAATTCCTTTTGTGGTGATTGATAGTGAAGCTGAAGTGTTAGAGGAATTGTCTCAGATTGAATATCCCCACGTTCAAGGGGATGCGACTTTGGATAGTACTTTGTTGTATGCTGGGGTGGAGCGGGCAGTGTGTATTGTGTTGGCGCTGCCGTCCGATGCCGAAAATCTCTATGCGGTGCTGTCGGCGAAGACCCTCAATCCGAATATTCGCGCTATTGCTCGGGCTAGTACCGAAGAAGCGATTCAGAAACTGCGTCGCGGGGGGGCTGATGAGGTAATTTCTCCTTACATCACGGGTGGTAAACGTATGGCAGCAGCTGCTTTACGTCCTCAAGTAATGGATTTTGTGGATGGGATTATTACTGGGGCAAATCGTTCGTTTTATATTGAGGAGTTTCGGATTGATGGCGGGAATTGTCCTTATTTAGGCACTAGTTTAAAGGAAGCGCGATTACGTTCGCAAACAGGGGCATTGGTGTTGGCAATCCGGCGTAGTGATGGCATATTGATTGCGGGTCCCAATGCTGATACCTTAATTTTGGAAGGAGATTTACTGATTTGCATGGGGACTTCAGAACAGTTACGGGGTTTAAATCAGGTGTTGAGTCCTTTACCCCATAAGGTGCGTTCGCCCCGTCCGCCTCGTAATAATCCTTCGGATGTGACGAAAATTAGGGGGCGTAATGAGGAAGATATAAATGAAGCGTAATTAGTTGGCAATATAATTAGTTAAGGAATTATGATTAGTCTGCGGCAATTAATTTGGCAAGAATTACGACAGGAAATTAGTGAAGTGATGCCAGAATTGCTGCCAAGATTGCTTATTAAGGAGCATCTTAAGCTTTGTAATGGGCGCTATGATGCTGACTATGCTAGTAATGTGGGCTTTCTGTGCTCAGAGTTAGATTTAGTTAATTTAAGGAATCATTTGCAATCTAGATTAGATACCAGTTTAGGAAATTGTTTAGTAAATGTTGATTTAGATCCTTCTCAATTAGATGATCATTTAGATATTTCTCTAATTAAGGTGCGGCTATATCGGCAAAAATGGCTGAATTTTGAGATTCACTGGCATTTAATTGGCTATTGGTTATGGTATATGATTCCATTAATGGATTTATCAACAGATGCCGTTAATGTTGACAATATGGGGGAATTATCTTGGGCGACAGTGTATGGCTTTAATCGCTCGCTAGCAGTAATAGAACAGTTGACAGCCTATGATGGTTTTAGGGGTGATGAATTGTCAAACTCAATCCCCAAGCAGTTCTTAGATGCAATAGCAATTATGGAAAAACAGCAACAGATGGAGTCTCAAGGTAACTATCTCAAATCAAATCGAAAAAATATTTTAGGATTATTCCGTCACTTAGGTTTGTTATTGATTTATCTAGGGGATATGGTATGTGATGGTGGAGAATTACTGCGCTATAAGACGGCGGATCGTTTGGCAAACAGTTTTTTAGCTGTGCATGATCAGGTGCCGATTTTGGGTTTATCAGTTACGGAACGCTGGTGGTATTGGCTTTTAGCACAACGGGTGAGCGGTTGTTTAGCGGCTCTTGGGCCGGAGGTGCAGGCTTATCGCAGTTTGTAGGCTAGGTAGTGGCAAAGTAATGTTTAGTTTGTAAGCGAGGCATTGTAATGATGTATGAAGTACCAAATAGCGCCAATATGATTTTTCAACTTCTTGGAGAAAGATAATGTCTTCCTCACTAATCTTCCAATTCTTTGGCGGAAGGTGCTGTTAACTCTCTCAACATAGTTGGTATTACCCATTTCCTTTCCCAAAATTTCTATAGAACTGATTTGATATCTTAGGAAGCTTTAGCCTAGCATTGAATAAAGTTATGTCAAAGTTTTTAACCAGACTTTTACATCTTTCCACCCAAGCATTACTCCTTTCCACAACCCAACGCAGCGTAACAACCACGAAACCAGAGATTCCTTGAGCTTGCTTCTGCTGCTTAGACATTTTCGGGACAACCTTAAATCGAATCTTAATCATAATCTGAGGCTAAATCCGCTCTAACTCCTTAGTTAAATATGCAGGATTATATCCCTGATCAACCATTACTGTAATCTTGGGAATGTTGACAGGCTTAGCTTTGAAGTAATCGATATTTTCCTCAAACATTTCAATGCTTCAGTTGGTAGAATATCCCGTTTAATAAATTTAACAGATAAATCAAATCATTAATGATTACTTCAATTTTGGAATCATAGCAAGTTTGAAAATCAATGCCATCAGGGTTTGTAATTAAATCAATACGGTTAGGGCAATACGGTTAGGGGGACAGCCAAGCTGAATAATTTGGTCAGGGGTTTGAAAGTCTTCAGATGTTAAGCCTAAGCTTTCAAATCCAAATTGAGTTAATACTGTCACTAATTTTTGAGCATTTTCTTCGCTTATTTCGATCCAAATATCGATATCTTTGGTGTAGCGTGGATGTCCAAGAACTGCAACGGCGTAACCACCGATGACAAGATATTTAACTTGGTTTTCGTTTAACAATTGTATAAACTCTTTGAAATCTTGGTTGAGCATTGTATTTATATTGGTGATATTCTTGACGGATTTGTTCGAGTGCTTCTAGGAGTTTTTGGGGTGTTTGTTGTTGCCAATATTGGAAGTCGCTGGTTTGTTGTTTGAGTGAGACTTTATTAATAACTTTTTCCATGTTTTTATCCTGTTTTAATCGCTCTATATTCCTGCTCGGTCAGGGCAAGTTCTGGGGCAATGATTTTTACTTCATCATAAGTAAGTTGATCGAGTTTGTAAACTCAATTATCTATTGTATTGTTATTTTTTAAATTCAATATTCTGTTAATTTCGTCAATAAATATTTGAGCATTATCTATTGCTTCTCTAGCGGATAATGAGGTTGCAATAAAGTTAGGGCTGTAGTCTCCTAATTGTCTAAGATCATAGGCATCACTTAACAGTTTAAAGATTGTGCGATCAAGTTGGTTTGTCCTGACAAAGTGCATATTTATTAATTTAATAACTCCTTTATGAGTTGATGTTTCTATATTCTCTGATAGCAATAATGCTTGAGCAGAGTAGTACATGGCGTAGTAAGCACGAGATAAACAAGAGCGGTAACGTTGCCCTGAAAACAAAAATTCAGCAGTTTCTATGTCTTCATAAGCTAAGCTGACTAGTTGATTGATTTCACTCATATTTTAATTCCCTCTCGTTTAGCTATTCTTACTAGTGAAGTAGAAGATGATACAAAGTCTGATTTAGTTACAGGGACGATTGAAACTAATTCTCCATATTTATCAAGAAAGTAAAATCTAATATCTGATGTTTTATATACTTCTTTAGTTACGTCAATAGGGTCTTCGAGAACAGTCATGACATCAATATCAGAGTTTAGATTTGCTTCTCTTCTAGCCTGTGAGCCAAATAAAATCAAGGAATACAGTTGCTCACCATAAAGATTCACCAACTTCGCTTTTAGTTCATCAAGTAGTTTATCTAATTTTGGATTGATAGTATTTTGTTGATAAAGCATGGTTTTATTCCTATTCAACGCTAATCGCTGTGTATTCCTGCTCTGTTAATTCAAATTCTGGATCAATAATTTTTACCTCATCATATTTTCTAATTTGCTTGTATCAGGATTAGGATCGCCTTTTTTAGCAGTTTGTCATGGTTTAAGTAAATTGACTGGATAAGCTCGAACTGCTTCATCTACTGTGGCAATCGCCATATCATTTTGTAAGGCTTGACAAATAAGCATTCTGTCAAATGGATCACGATGTAATGACGGGAGTTTAGCTAGTTGAGTTACACTAGCTTGATCGAGGTCAAGATTCAGAATTTGATGGTGATCGCACTGTTTAGGAAAATATATTTCAGGGGATTCGGGTAATGGTAGTTTGCCTAATTGATATTTAACAATGGCTTCCCAAATTGACACAACGCTTAGGTAAATTTCGTTGTCTAAATCTTGAATGATTTCTTGCATATCTATTGGTAATCGTTGATCTCCACCGATAAACCACAGAAAAATATGTGTATCCAATAAGATTTTCATTTTCCTTCAAAAGCATTCAAGATTTCTTCTGGTAGTGGTGCATCAAAGTCTTCAGGAACAACAAATTCTCCAGCACATAAACCAAATGGACGTTGTGTTTTACTCTTTGTTGTAACTGCTTTAGGAGGATTTTGATTTTTTAAGATTTCCGGTGTCTGAATGTCTTCGAGTGTATCTAGATCTTCTGCAAGAATCCGAATTAGTTTAACTTTTTCGGTTACAGTGAGTTTTCGGGCGGCGGGCAGTAGTTCGGCGAGTGTCATTGTTTTTTACCTCTTACTCTATTGTAATCGCTCTATATTCCTGCTCGGTTAGAGCAAATTCTGGCTCAATGATTTTTACTTCATCATAGGTGAGTTGATAGAGTTTGTAAACTAAATGATCACACTCCTTTTCTAATTCGCTTGTATCTGCATGGCCATCGCTTTTTTGACTCTCATCATTAAATCGGTAAGTACCTCAATCGAATTGAAACATCAGTTACGGAGATAATTACCCCGTTTGTAAGTTCTATGGCATAGTCTTTTACGATTGCTAACAAATGACGGCTAACAACTTCTCGGCTTACATTTCCTAAACGGAATAAAATAACACTAGGTAAGCTTTCGCCACTAATTGCTAAAAGTTGGGCAAAGTCCAGATCTACGGTCAGTAATATTCGTTCTTCTTGGCGAGCTTTGTCTAAAATATTGGAATCTGCCATTTTTTCTAGATTCTCTTCAATCAGGTGGATTGCATCATAACCTTGTTCTCTCAGGAGTGCAATTGTGCGGGGAGAGATGCCCATATCGCCTAAGAATTTCATACTGCTTGGGGAATTTGCCAAAAAATGACTCGCTCTTGGGTGAGCCAAGCGGCATATCTAAGCGCTTGCTGGATGTCTTCTGGTTCGAGATAGGGATAGTCTTCGATGATTTCTGTTGTTGATAAGCCGTTGGCGATCAGGTTGATGACTACTGATACCGGTATCCGCATTCCACGAATACAAGCTTGACCTGCCATGATTTTGGGGTCAAAGGTAATGCGATCTAGTCCTGCTATTGTTTTCATTGTTTTTACCTCCTACTCTATTACAATCGCTCTATATTCCTGCTCTGTTAGGGCAAATTCTGGCTCAATAATTTTTACTTCATCATAGGTAAGTTGATCGAGTTTGTAAACTAAATGATCAAAAGCTTTTTCTAATTTTTCCGTATCAGCATAGCGATTTAGGAGTGAGAATTTTCATTATTCAGTTTGAATTAACTTTGTTGTTGATATTCTGTGATAATATCCCTAATCTCATCTGCTTCAATATCTGACTGCTCAGACTTAGGATAAATAGTTAATAGAACTATTCCTGTTGATGTTTTGAGGTAATAAATTAGGCGATAACCTCCACTTTTACCTTTCTGAATGTCACTATTCTTAACTCGCAGTTTAAAGACAGGATAGCCAATCCCTGAAATTTGATCACCAAGTAATTCCCCTTGTTCTAATTGATTGATAACTGGTTGGAGATCTTGACGAATGTTACGATACTTTTTTGCAAGGCTGCGTATATTTTCCTGAAAAGTTGGTGAGACTTCAATTTGCACTGGGTTAGTCATTTTCTAGCCCTTCCCAAAGTTGAGATAATGGGATTGTTTGACCTGTCATTGCTTCGTGCCATGCTTGGCGAAAGTCAGATATTATTTCTCCTTTAGTGAATTCTTCTGGTGTTTCTGGAATCAGTACGATGATTTCTACTCGACTATTTTTATTTTGCAGGAGTGGACGGTCTAGGGTTATTTGCCCTTGTTCGTTGATGGTTGCCATTGCTTTAAGTGCTTTCATGTTTTGCTCCTTAATAAAATTTTT
>JBAXSK010000187.1:0-8911 GCA_037130765.1 Pseudanabaena sp. ELA607 | reverse complement strand
CCCGCCTGTAACCAGAAATTAGCCAGCCACAAACATAGCAACGCCACGACTAGACCTACAAAGTGATTACTTAAAACCGATGCTGCTTGCAAACTAGGGAAGAAATGCAACGACCATAGCATCACCAACACATTAGCTATGCCCACCAACACCGCTAACCAACCTGTAGCAAAACTAGGATTAGTCTTAGGGGACAGAAAATCAAACACCCGCAACTGATTTTCGGTCAGATCTTGCCACGGCACAGCCACAAACCACCAACTAAACGGCGACAACGGCTTAGACCACTGTAACCATACCGTTAACCCCACTGTCGGCAATAGCAAAATCACTAACTCTAGCCATGCCGGTAACCAGAGATCACCACAGGCTAACCCGCGCAAAGCCGCCACCGACAGCCACGGCACACCTGCCAACAGTGCCAAATGCCCCCAAATAAAAAACTCATCGCTAGTACGCCAACTACGATTACGAGAAGAAAATTGTGTCATAACAGATTAATCCTAATAGCTAATTTATAGTACGTCTTATGTGAATTGATGGCTGAAAAGACGTAAATACGTTCAATTACCTAGATATTTTATCTAATGCTTAAACTGAAACCATTGCTATGAATTGGGTATTTTTAACTCACATAAGACGTATAGTTAATTTAATTAGGAATTATTGAATGCAATATCTTGGTTGAACTTGTTATTTCATGTATTACCCCAATATTCAATAGAGTTCGCGCAAAGCCTTAAGCAGTAAATTTATTAGCATATTTTTCTTCAAAAGCTGTCATTGCATCCAACTGGGAATCCATTAACAAACATTGTTCTAAATAGATAATATCGAGATCAGGCAGCCAAACACTTGTTTTAACTTCCACATACTCGCCATGCTCTAAGCGATACATATGAATCTTGCCATCTTCCCAAAACCATACTTCAGGCACACCGCGCAACTGATACTTCCGCAACTTCTTCACATTGCCGCTAGTAATCACCACTTCAATACAAAGATCAGATACTTCTTTCTCAATATCAAAGCAGTAGGACAAGTCAGCCTGATATTCAACCTTGGGTTCAATTTTTTGGGTATAAGCACCTGTAGCAACAAAACGTATACGCTTCATAAAAAAATATTGCCCAAGCAATAAAGTTAACAAAACGCAAGTCTTTTCATGCTGTAAACCAATCCCCATAATTTCTACTATTCCTTCACAATAACTAAGCCGCACACCACCGATCTCATCAAAGGCGGATTGCAAGGTTTTAAACTGCTCCCAAGTGACAGCCCATTTAACCAGATATTGGTTTTCTGTCTTAGCTAAAGTTTGACTCATCGCTTTACCTTTGCTGCTGAATAGTCTAAGTATAATCGTAATGGAAAAAGCATGGATTGAAAAAAACTGTAAATACCCAGATTCCCGACTTTTTTGTAAATTTGTTAAGTTGTCTTTGCTTGCTTAGAAAAAATCGGTGATCTTAATCTTTGCTCTCAGCAAAAAATAGATGCTGCAAGTTGCTGTCGCCCTAACAGTAAATAATAAATAGCTAAAAAGTCATAATCGCAAAAATCAAAAAAGTAAATAAAAAAGTTAATATTCACCCTATGGTCATCAGTACCCTCCTCCTCGACTGGCACGAAAAACATGGCAATAGCCCAAGTCACCATCGCACTTTTGCAGTCAATAGCCAAAAAATGGTAAAACTGGGGCGAGATCCCATGCAATGCGATCTCGTGATTGCCCATCCTACGGTATCTCGACTACACGCAGTAATTTTCTTTTGCCAAGATCCTCATCCCATCAACGCCACTCAACCCAAGCAGGGCTTCTATCTGCGTAATCTAACCGATCATCATAACTCCCCCATAGTCGATGGCAAAAAAGTAGATTTAATTGATGTCCCACTGCAACTGCACAGCACAATTAACCTCGGCATGGTTAGACTAGAGGTTTCGCAAATCCACCTTGCACCAACAAACGAACATTATGGGTTAATTTGCCCAAACCCTGCTTGTCAATATGTGATCTCTGCGGCATCATCAATTCCGATTTGTGGCAAATGTGGTCGTAGTCTTGCTGGTGCAATGAGGGTAGTCATCTCACCTTGATTTTAGTTTGGCTTCATTAATCTAGTCTGGGGAAACTTCATGGTATTCTTTCTGCCAAAGTGGAACTACCCCGCCCCCCAAATCACGCTCAAATCACGCTCAAAATTCGCCCCAAATTTCGTTATGAACACCTCGCGTTTAGGTATTACCGGTATTGCCTTGGGTTTTAGCGCTTTGGTTAGCATTAGTATGGCCGAGTTAACCCTAAGTAAAGCCACTGCATTGGGGCTGCCCAACCAAACCCCTTATCAAGTGCAGGAATGGTTGCGCGGCCATCCCGTGCTGCGTCCGGCAGAGAATGAAAAACTGTTGATCGCTAAACAAAATAGTCCCGCCCATCGCTTTGTGTTTTTATCTACCACGCTCATGCCTTTTGGGAATATTTTTCTTGAAGATGGCCGCGGTGAAGTAATTCGTAGCGAGAAATTAGAAATCACCGATGTGCGTGATGGCAGCATGGGTGTGACTCCACAACGCCTTGAAGAAGCATTGCGGAGTATTTATGGCGTGGAAATCATGCAAGATTTTGTGACTGGCGAAGTACTAGCATTTTATCCGTCCCGTAATCCGTCATCTGGTGGCCCCGTGGGTCAACTCAGACAAGGCAAGCGATTTTTATATTGGATTGAAGTGCTGCAAATTCCGGGGGGCAGTTTTCCTACGGGACAAATCACCGTCATGGATTTACGGGATATTACCAGAGTGACGACTGAACTGCAACGCCGTCGGGAAAACGTAATCCTCAAGTGAAATTACACCACCCTTTAACTCACTTTATGCTCTATGAAATGGGTCGCACTGATCCATTCGCCCTTGTGGTCATAGTAACGAATTAGCCGCTCCCGTCGCGTAGGACTGACGAGCCAACCAGATTCCACGAAAAATGCCTGTCGCACCTTAATTTCTAATGGTACATGGCTAGAAGTGCCATCAGGCAGTAAGAGCATCCGTTGAGGTGTCGCCGAATCAACAAATGTCAATTGATTACCCATCAGTTGCGCTGTATTAGCAAAAGATTGACCACTAGAAGAAGCAAACTGCTGGTAAAACTTGCCATTACCTAAGTCTTTAATTTCTAAAGTAGTGTCCATAATTTGAGAATGTGACCAATTAGGATAGGCATTACAGGCTTTACCTTCCCATTTGCCAACTAATTGGTGCATATCCAATGCTGGGCGTTCCTGTCCATCGCTACCAGTCCGAAATTCACGAATTAAAACCACTTCACTGAAGCAACCCTGTTTATCAAATAGTTGCACCAGACGCAACCGACGATCAACGCCCACGAAGCCATATTCTGCACCAAATTCGCTAAAAGGCCCGTATTGCAAAGCACCTTTAGAGAATGCCCCAGTGTCAAAAAATAGCCCTTGTTTGCCAAGGGAGCGATATTCTTGGCTATAGTCTGAGGTAGGAGAGTCACTGTCTTCACCAAAACGCCGCAGTCGAAATATGACTAGTTGATTATCTTCCAATCCAGTTAAATTAAGGATTGATGGCGTAGAACCAAGCAAAACACCCTCAGCAGAAACCTTAGTAAAAGAACCATGCCATTCACCCAGATTTTTAAGGAAATTATCCCAATTTTGTCCCATATTATTGATTGCTGCTACTGCGGTTACATAACTTCTAATTCATATCTATTCTATCTCTATAATCGGATTTAGGGCTACCAGTTTTTAACTAATCTATCTTATGAACTATAGTTGTTTGAATTAAGAATGAGACGTTTTTAGAGGTAAAATCCCCTTAGCACTAAAGTGCTTACTACGTTATATTCAAAGCTTAATACGTTTTGTAGTAAGTGCTAAAGCACTGTCTTAAAAAAAAATCCAATCAGCTATATCATGATGATTAGAGTCTTTATTAGTAGTAGGAGTCTTAAGTCGGTACAGGATCCTAGAACTTCTTAAGAACGAAAGTGATTTTTTTGGTATCCTAGATTACCTATCTTAACCTTCAGTCTATTCCTTTTACGCTATAACTAAAATAGCTTAGCTTTTTTGGCTCATTATGCGACATCCTTTCCTGTCTATCCTAGTTTTGATGGCGCTGGTTACAGGGACTCCCTGCCTACTCACCGCCTGTAATTCTTCTCAGGCTGAATCTAGTAAAGAACGTCGTCCGGCTGTTCCTGTGGTAGTGGCTCCCGTGGTGCAAAAAACGCTGCCGGTGCAAATTCGTAGTACGGGAATTGCTGAAGCCTATACCACAGTATCAGTTAAATCTCGTGTTGGTGGGCAGCTAATTGAAGTGGGTTTTAAGGAAGGGCAAGATATCAAGCAGGGAGATCTCTTATTTCGGATTGATCCGCGTCCTCTCGAAGCCCAGTTACAGCAGGCTATTGCCAATCAAGCCCGCAACGAAGCGCAATTACAGCAAGCTATTGCGAATCAGGTCAAAGCCGAAGCGACCATTACTCAGGCACAGGCTAATTATGATCGTGATGCGGCACAATTAGCATTCGCTAACTCGCAACGGAAAAGCTATGACCAACTCTATGCCCAAGGCGCAATCAGCCGCACCCAAGCCGAACAATTTCAGAGTACGGCTAATACTTCGCAATCTAATGTAAATGCTTCGGGGAGTGCGATTGTCGTCTCTAGTGCGGCGGCAGAATCTAGTAAAGCGGACATCGAATCAGCCAAGGCTAATCTGGCAGCAGGAGCGGCGCTAATTGAGAATGCCCGGGTACAGCTTTCTTATACAGAGATTTATGCCCCAATTAATGGTCGGACCAGTAGTCTCAAAGTGAATCAGGGTAATTTGGTCAAAGCCGATGACACGGTATCTTTAGTGACGATCAGCCAAATTCGCCCGATTTATGTGACTTTTACGATTCCCGAACAATCCCTCGCTCAGGTGAAGCAATATCAGAAAAGAGGCAAATTGAAAGTAGCTGCTTTCTTACCTAATGATGCCCGTCCAGTGGAAGGGGAATTGACTTTTATTGATAGCCTCGTTGATGCCACCACCGGAACTGTGCAACTCAAAGCCCTCTTTAGCAATGGCGATGACCGTTTAGCGCCCGGGCAGCGAGTAGATGTGGTAATGCAACTCACCGAAGAAGTTAATGCCATTACCTTGCCGGTGGCAGCATTGCAAACGGGGCAAAAAGGGCAATTTGTCTATGTGCTCAAATCCGATAGCACCGTAGAATTACGACCGGTACAAGTCAGTAATACCGTAGGCAATGAGGCTTCCATCAAACAAGGTTTAGCCGCCGGTGAGCAAGTGGTGATAGATGGTCAATTTAATCTGGCTCCTAATGCCAAAGTGGAAGTAAAACCACCTAACTCTAATTCCACAACACCCAATAAAGAGAAAGGAACAGAAAAATAGCTCAATACTTTAAACATCATTGGCAGGCAAGATGCCCGCCCTACAAAGGTTTCATCATTAATCCCACTGTCAACATCATGGATGAATCGATTATCTCGCCACTGCCATAACCCCTTAAAACACCTCTAATGAATATCACCCAGCCTTTCATTCGTCGCCCCGTCATGACCACGCTGATTATGCTGGGCATTCTCTTATTTGGCATTATCAGTTATCGTTTGTTGCCGGTTAGCGATTTGCCGAACGTAGATT
This sequence comes from Pseudanabaena sp. ELA607, assembly GCA_037130765.1. Taxonomy (GTDB): domain Bacteria; phylum Cyanobacteriota; class Cyanobacteriia; order Pseudanabaenales; family Pseudanabaenaceae; genus JBAXSK01. Next base: position 3,217 of record JBAXSK010000187.1, on the reverse strand, counting down.
TTCCCACGATTAGCGTTAATGCAACTTTACCAGGCGCTAGTCCCGAAACTATGGCAGCTTCCGTGGCAACTCCTTTAGAGAAGCAATTCTCTTCCATTGCTGGGCTAGATTCCATGACTTCTAGTAGCTCCTTGGGTAGCACTCAGATTACGTTGCAATTTAATCTCAACCGCCAAATTGATGCCGCCGCCCAAGATGTGCAAGCCGCCATCGGTAAAGCAGCGAGGCAACTGCCGCCCACCTTACCCAATCCACCCCAATATCTGAAAGTCAATCCAGCGGATCAGCCGATTCTTTATATTGCGCTCAAATCCGATGTGTTGCCCCTCTCCGATGTGAATCGCTATGCCGACAATCTCTTAGCCCAAAGGTTTTCGATGGTGGATGGGGTAGCGCAGGTGCAGGTTTTTGGCGTGCAAAAGTATGCGGTGCGGATTCAACTCGATCCCCAAGCGCTCAAAACTAAAGGCATTGGCATTGATGAAGTGGCTCAAGCGGTAGCTCAGGGTAATTCCAATCAGCCCACGGGCACACTGTATGGTCAAAACAAGACCCTGACCATTGATACTAATGGCAGTTTAGACAATGCGGCGGCGTTTCGTCCGTTGATTGTGGCTTATCGCAATGGCGCACCAGTACGCCTTAATGAAGTGGGGCAAGTCCTTGATAGCGTGGAAAATGATCGCCTAGCCAGTTGGTTTAATGGCACTAGGGCAATTATTCTCGCCATTCAGCGCCAGCCGGGGACAAATACGGTGGCGATTGTGGAAACTCTAGAGAAGTTGTTACCGACATTCCGCAGCCAGATTCCCGCAGCCATTGAGATGGAAATTGTTTACGATCGTTCCCAAGCGGTGCGAGCTTCTGTCGAAGATGTACAATTCAGTTTACTGCTAGCCATTGCCCTTGTGGTCACGGTAATTTTTCTCTTTTTGCGCAACCTATCAGCGACGGTGATTCCCAGTATTGCGGTACCTTTGTCACTGGTGGCAACTTTTGCCGTGATGTATAAACTGGGCTATTCCCTTGATAATATTTCCTTAATGGCGTTGACTTTATCAGTCGGGTTTGTCGTCGATGATGCGGTAGTGGTTTTAGAGAATATCGTGCGGCATTTGGAAATGGGCAAACCGCGCTTTCAAGCCGCCATTGATGGCTCACAGGAAATTGGCTTTACGATTTTGTCTATGACAATTTCGCTGGTGGCAGTATTTATTCCCATTCTATTTATGGGTGGCATCTTAGGCAGATTATTTCAGGAATTTGCCGTCACAATTAGCGTGGCAATTCTAGTATCTGGCTTTATCTCGCTTAGTTTGACCCCAATGCTATCCAGTCGTTTTTTGAATCATAGTCATACTTCAACCAAGCCGCAACTAAGTCCAACGGAATTAAATCCCGAATTAAATATAGAGCATCTAGAACATACCAACGGTGAGCTACATCATCAGGCAAATTTATCAGCATCTGCCAATGGCACAACCAATGGCCACCATCAACAGAATAGTGATGCAGGTATCTTCGCCCGATTCTATGCGTGGAGTTTAAAGTTATCGCTGAAACATCATCGCATCACGATGGCAATTTCTGCCACGATTCTTGTAGTGACGATTGGTTTATTTCTGGTGGTTCCTAAAGGCTTTATTCCCAATGATGATACCGGTCAACTTGTGGCATCAACCGAAGCGATTCAAGGGATTTCCTTTGATGACATGGTGCAACATCAAAATCAATTAGTTGCCATTGCTCGTCAACATCCGGGAATTGAAGCCGTTAATTCCACCGTAGGGGCAGGGGGGCCCAATGCGGCGGGGAATACGGGACGTTTGTTTATGCGTTTAAAGGAACGACATAAGCGGACGGCTAGTGCCGATGAAATTGTGCAGCAGCTACGCCCTAAAATGGCTCAGGTGGTGGGGATTCGCGCTTTCTTGCAAAATCCACCGGCAATTCGCATTGGCGCACAACAATCTAAGGCTTTGTATCAATATACTTTGTCCGATACGAATTTAGATGAACTATATCGTTATGCCCCAGAATTAGAGAAGAAGTTACGTCAATTAGATGATTTGCAAGATGTTACCAGTGATTTGCAGATTAAAAATCCCCAAGTCACCATTGAGATAAATCGAGATCGGGCTTCAGCTTTGGGTTTGACTGCCAATCAAATTGAATCAGCGCTTTCCTATGCCTATGGCACACGGCAGGTGTCCACCATCTATGCCGCCGATAGCCAGTATTCTGTGATCATGGGTTTGAGTTCTGCATATCAAGCCGACATCAAAGCCTTAGAATTATTAACTGTGCGTTCCAGTAATGGACAGTTAGTACCTTTAGGAACCATAGCGGCATTTAAGCAGACCGTTGGTGCTTTGTCCATAAACCATACCGGACAACTACCGGCGGTGACGATTTCCTTTAACCTCAAGCCAGGTATTTCCTTAAGTGATGTGGTGGATAAAATCACTCAATTATCCCGCGATACTTTGCCCGCTAGCATTACCGGCAAATTCCAAGGCACTGCCCAAGCTTTCCAAGATTCTTTACAGGGTTTAGGCTGGTTATTGGTAGTGGCGATTTTAGTGATTTATATCGTGCTGGGGATTCTTTATGAGAGTTTTATTCATCCGATTACGATTCTGACTAGCTTGCCTTCCGCCGGTTTTGGCGCATTACTGACATTAATTATTTTCCGCAGTGAATTAAATGTCTATGCTTTCGTCGGCGTGATTCTGTTAGTGGGTATCGTCAAAAAGAATGGCATTATGATGGTGGACTTTGCCATCGCCGCTCGTAAAGCTGGCAGCACCGCCTATGATGCCATTTATGAAGCTTGTTTAGTGCGATTTCGCCCAATTATGATGACCACGATGGCGGCTTTGATGGGCACTTTACCGATTGCTTTAGGTTTAGGAGCAGGGGCAGAATCTCGCCGTGCTTTAGGTTTGGCGGTGGTGGGCGGCTTGGTGTTTTCCCAATTGTTGACTCTCTACATTACGCCGGTTTTCTATATTTATATGGAAGTGATGCAAGAACGGTGGCGGAATCGGCGGCGTGGTCAGCCCAAGTCAAAACCGTTTAACTTACCGCAACTATTGCCTAAGTTGCCCAAGGTTAAATCTTAATTTATAGTCATTTAAAATTATTTTGGCACATTAAAAACACTTGACCACCCCCCGCCTGCGGCGTACCCCTCCAAGGGAGGGGAATTACAGAC
>JBAXSK010000186.1:0-8913 GCA_037130765.1 Pseudanabaena sp. ELA607 | reverse complement strand
CCTAGCGAAAAGTTCTCACACTAGACTCCACCACAGAACCACTATTACTGATGCCGTCATTAGGAACCATGCCCAAATTATTGCTTACCCGATTTTGAGGAGTACGTGGGCTATCCGCCTCATCGCCGAAACGCTTCTCGATCACATCTCCTTCTTTGCCCAAGCGCCGCGCATTATTGCTATTAAAAGCCAACATTACCGCGCCAGCATTACCAGCCCGCACAGAAATCCGTTGATCCCCAGACCAGCTAAACTGCTTGCCTTCCGGTGCAACACCTTCAAACACTGTTTTACCATCCACTAACACCCGCAACCATGATGCACCAGTGGTAATAATGCCCACATTAACCGGCTTATTGGGACTAAATTCAAAGTTGCCAGCGACCTGCTCTTCATTAGTAGCGCGGGTAATAGTTGTCTTGCTTGACCAGTCATTCAAAAAAACACCTAAGCCCACATTAGCTTCTGTAAAAGACTCAGATACCTTAGTCCCATTAGCCGCATTGTTAACATTGTTGGTGTTGTTTTGATTTCGACTCGCCACTACGCTAGCTTGAGACGGATTAGCTGGCTGAGGGTTAGCCCTACTCACTACCCGACTAAAAATCTGGGCCGTCATGCTCTGGCTACTGCCATTAAAACTCGTAATATCACCCGTTGCGCTAAATATGGCATTGTTAGCCAGATTATTAGCTCCACCATCGGCATTATTGGCATTACCACTGCTAGCCCCACCATTACGAGAGCCGCCAGCTAAACTGTTGCCATCAGCCAAAGCAAACTGATTCCCTGATTGGCGCAATACTTCAATACCTTCTAGAGTCGGCACCCAGCGTCCCCGCTTCGACTTAGGATTTTTGCTATTATTTGGTTCCAGTTGGGCTGACTTACCAAACTTAGTTTCACTGTCAGTAATTTTGACCGTTTGGGGCGGCGTTAAAAACGAAGCCAACGCCGTCACTGTCCCCATTACCACTGCCACATACAGGGCATATAAATGCAACGGGCGTAATTCTGTAGATGGCGCATTGTGCCACTGCTTTTGACAGTCCGCCACCGTGACTGGGAATCCATCCGATAAATCAGCCGTAGATACTGCATCGCAATAACGACGCAAAAACCCCCGCACATAAACTGCTTCGGGCAAATCGTCTAGCGCACCTTCTTCAATGGCTCGCAAATAACGGACGGAAATATGAGTTTTGGCAGCAACCTCATCTAAAGACAAAGAGCAATCTAAGCGAGCCTGCTTGAGAGACTGACCAATAGCCGAAAGCGTGCTGGATTGGTTGGTCACAAAGGAATCAGAGGACTTCACAGTAATCACGGTCACTACTCTATAGAAAATTCTAGCGCGTATGGTGGGGATAACAGTTAAGCCAATTGACAGTATGAAGTTAGTCTTACCTGACTGCAAAGCATAACTAGAATACTTAATTTTGCGGATCGCTCAAAACAACAGACCAGGTTTAGTTTAATTGTGGGTGATAACCATAGTTATAGAAGGCTTAATCCTATAAGAATGATGCTCAACCATTTTTTAATCTGATTTTGGTAAACAATCAGTACTCAATCACACTCAAGCACCAGCAATTTAAACCTAATAATTTAAATCCACTACTTAAGGCGATCAGAGGATGTATTGATTACGTTGATTGGTCTAGTTTTGAGGGTATAGCTTGGCAAAGCTAGTCCTGATTGGCACTGTTAAGGTCGATTTTCTGTCAGTCTAAACAGCAATGGGTTACAGACACAGTGTTAGGTGATACTAGTCATCTGTAATTTTGCCCTGGGTTTTGCAATCGTTGTGTAGCAGCTACTAATTTTGCAGTACTGCGACCTTGAGCCGATATATGGTTAGCAAGATGGCGAGTGAATCTACTACGAAATTGTAGTGCACTAGTGAGAACTAGTTAATCGGACTAGTACTTATGTCTCTGATGGATACCCTGAGTATATAACATTTTGCTAAGTAAGTGTAGTAATGGTCATAATTTTGGTGATAATGCCTCAATTTCGCCTTTTTTTAGGGAACAGTAACTACCCCGCCGTAGGTCACCTAAGCTGACGGAACCAATGGCAGTGCGGTGTAGACTCAGCAAGGTATAACCCAAGGCTTCAGCAACGCGGCGGATTTGGCGATTACGTCCTTCCCGCAGAATAATTTGAATTTGTGTGGCGGATTCTTCCTGGGCAAGGATTTCTAATTCGGCGGGTAAAGTTCGTTTGCTACCGAGCATAATGCCATCGGCCCATTGCTGTAGGTCTTCGTCTGTGGGCTGACCTTTGAGCCATGCCACATAGGTTTTGGTGATGTAATGGCGTGGATGCATCAGGTATTCGGCAAAGTCGCCATCATTGGTCAAAATTAATGCGCCGCTGCTGTTGTAGTCGAGGCGGCCGACGGGGTAGAGGTGTTGATATTGCGGGGGCAAGAGGTCAAGTACGGTGGGGCGACCTTCGGGATCATGACGGGTGGAGACAATCCCTAGGGGTTTGTTGAGTAATAGATAAATTTTTTCTGGGGGCTGGGGTTTGAGGGTAATCTGATTCACTTGAATTTGATCAATGGTGGGATCGGCTTTAGTGCCTAATTCCCTAACGACTTGACCATTGACTTTGACTCGACCTTGATGAATCCATTGCTCAGCTTCGCGGCGGGAGGCTAAGCCATATTGGGAAATGATTTTTTGCAGGCGTTGGGCCATGGTAGGGCGTAAGAGAAATAATAAAAATACAAGGTAAATGGATGCCATACCCTGAAATGTTACAAAAAACGACCAAAATAATACTAAAAACCAGTAAAAATCAGGACTTTTCAGGTAGGCCAGCGGACTCAAATTAGGTTAGTGTATTCACCCATGAGACACGGAGATTAATTTTAAGCAGTACTCTGAAACAGCTTTATGTGCTATTTTATGGACTCTTGAAGTTAACTAACTATTTCAATAATAACCATTAGCTCCCATCGTAACGTGTACAGAGCAGGCGTAACGGTATGAGATTCCCTGAAATTGCGAAGTCTGGAACTAGCATTGCTTTTAGCCTAGGTATCACTATTGCCTTGGGTGCAGCAGTGTGGAACTACATTGTGATTCCCTATCGGACCCAACCAAAGCGGCCCGTATTTGCCAATGATTTGAAAATACCGCCTTCGCCAACCCCCTTGGCATTTAGACCCAACCCCAACAAATTTAAAGCCCCTAGCCCCACTCCTAAACCCACAGCTAAACCTACCCTCGAAGCTAAGTATGAAGGTAGAGTTAATGCCAGCATTGGTTTAGTATTGCGGTCTGAGCCAAAACAGGCCGCCGAGCCAAAGGGTGGGGTAGATTACAACGCTAAAGTAGCTATCATCAAAGAAACCCCTGATAAGGAGTGGGTCTTCATTCGGAACGACGGTTCTAAAGAGGAAGGCTGGGTCAGGATGGGCAATATCACTCGGAGTAGTGAAGGAAATAATATTGCTGGTGCGCCTAGACCAGGAATGTAAGGCAAACCTGATGGATTTCTGAATATAATCAATAATTTGGCTTGAGTGGCTTTGCCTAGATTATTTCGCCTGATTGGTGGGCTAAGGTTGGTAAAGGTGTATTGGCGGTAGCATCTCAGGGTTGATGTAACTTAATATGCTGAATTGATATGCTGAGTCGATCCACAGGAGCAAAATTGACAAGTCATGCTGAAGCAAAACCATCGCGCTTGGGTTGAGATCGATTTAGCTGCCATTGATAGTAATGTGCGACAGTTTAAGGCTTTGCTGCGGCGTGCCACGGCCATGATGGCGGTGGTTAAAGCTGATGGCTATGGCCATGGCGCAATAGATGTTAGTCAAACTGCCCTAGCTGCTGGGGCCACTTATTTGGGTGTGGCGACGATTCCTGAAGGGATTCAGTTACGGCAAGCTGGCATTACGGCCCCTATTGTGATCTTGGGAGCCACTAATAGCCCTGATGAAATTATGGCAATTGCAGAATATCGCCTTAGTCCCACCATTGGGCAGATGAAGCAAGCGTTAGTTTTTAATGAAGTATTAGCCAAGGTTAATGATGTTGCGCCATTGCCGATTCACGCCAAAATTGACACTGGTATGACGCGATTAGGGGTCAATAGTGATGAAGCCGTGGCATTTATCCAGTTATTACACCACTTACCTCGGTTACGCCTAGCGGGGATTTATTCCCATTTTGCCACAGCGGATGATCCTGATCCGACCATCATGCAGCAGCAACATCAGCAGTTTAGTCAGGTAATTGCTCAGTTGCAGGGGCATGGATTAAATATTCCGGCGTTGCATATTTGTAATACGGCGGGGATGCTGATGGATCAGGGGCAACACCATGACATGGTACGCCTTGGCTTGGGCATTTATGGTTTGTATCCTGCGCCTCATTTGCGGTCTAAGGTTAAGTTACGTCCCGCGATGTCGGTGCGGGCGCGGATCAGTCAGGTCAAAGATATTGCTGCTGGCACTGGCATTAGCTATGGGCGTTCGTTTGTGGCTAGTGATGCGATGCGGGTGGCTACAGTGGCTATTGGTTATGCTGACGGTGTGCCCAGGGGTTTATCCAATCGGTTGCGGGTGAGTTTGCACAATAAATGTGCGGCGCAGTTGGGCACGATCACGATGGATCAATGCATGATCGACGTGACCCATATTCCTGAAGCACAGGTGGGGGATGTGGTGACTTTTTTGGGTACAGGTTTGGGCTCAGACTCGACTAGTACCGCCGATGATTGGGCGCAACTCCTGGGCACAATTTCTTGGGAGATATTGTGTGGTTTTAAACATCGGTTGCCGCGCATTAATATTCATGTGCCACAGTCGGGTAATTTAATTACACCGATGCGATATTAGCCGAGATTAAAATATGCCAATTAATTACCTACTGCAAATTTAATTCGGTCATTTTGTCTAGGACTTGGCGATAATAACTAGCCTGATTATTGCGTAAATAAATATCGGCGGCACGGGTGAGATTCTGTGCTGCATCTTGCTTTTGATTGAGTTTAGCAAATGCTAAGCCAGCATAATAATAAGCTTCAGGTAAATCTGGCACCATGCGCAAGCTAATAATAAAGTCTTTAATACTCTCTTCGTATTTGCCTAAATTATATTGCGCAATGCCTCTGGTCAAAAATGCCGAAAAGAATGACTTATCCACAGCAATAAACTGGTTCATTTCTTGGACTACTTGGGGATATTGCTCCAATTGCAGCCGCAAACTGGCCATATTCAGCCGATTAATCGCATTGGGCGCAAGTTGGACCGCCCGAGTTAAATCTTCTAGCGCTAACAGCAACTGTCCTGACCGCTGATAGACCAAGGCGCGGTTGCTGTAAATCAGAGCCGACGGCTCAACTTGTTCCGCTCGGTTAAATGCTTGTAAAGCTGCGGTGACCTGATTAGACTCCGCCAGAGCCACACCCTTGAGAACGAATACTGCCGCTGGTGTTGCTACTCCTTGTCGTTTAATCAACTGGTCTAGGTCTATTAATGCCGCGTCGTACTGCTTCAAGATAATGTAAGCTTGGGCGCGGTTAAACAGAGAACGCACCGGATCGGGCCCATTCTTGATTTCGCGGCTCCAGATCTGCATGGCGCGAGTGATGTTGCCTTGGGCGAAATTATCTTCGGCGGTTGTTGGTAATGACTGTGGCTGAGTTTGCCCTGATGGTGGGGTCGGTCTTTGGGCATACGTTGACTCTGTAATGCTGCCTAACCATAGCCCACTACCCACTAAGCCGATAGTGCAGATTTGTTTCAATCGTCGTAATTGCCATAGTCGTAATTGCCATAAATTACGAGCTGTTTGGTGACGGGTTGGGAGAAAGCGCTGGAAAGTAAACATTATTTTTGACCAAAAACTCTATCAAGCAAAACTGAAAGGCGGCAAAGATTACCGCCTGTATATCATTTACCTACTGCCGATTAAAGCCACTGCGCACGGCGCAAGTATTTAGCTCTGGTTCCATCATCAAGCCCGTCAGAGCAATGGCTGGTTGTCCGCCTTGGGTGGCTAGGGCATTAATCTTTAGGAATAATTCAGGGGTATAGCGACTTTTATAAGCCCCCATAGCGCACTGACAGAAATTAGACTTTGCGACTCGTTGACTAGGGGGCAATTGCGCCTGTCCCATGCATGAGTCCATAAAGCCTTTTTCTAAATTCGCAAAATCTGCCCAGTTAGTACTGAGGGGTTGGTTTTGTGTTGGTGTCGGGTTTTGAGGATTTTGTGCCATAGCTGCCGATGTAAACAGTCCAGCGGTGGCAATAATGGTGCTGGTCAGCAAGAAGAAACGACGCATGAGTTTTATTACAGGTATGAAGATGTAGCGAAATATTGAGTGATGCCAATGGATTAGTAGTACTAAAGCTGAAATGACTGCCCCATTTAGATCAATGTGCCCAAAATTAAGAGGGACTGATCCCATAGTCAAGATGGTGTGTATTAGTCCATCTCAACTATGACTATCAAGTCCCTCAATAAGATTCCTAGTTACTAAAATCTAAGATCTGAAATTAATCAGCGCCTAGCTTCTAGAACTGGAAGAAGATGCCGATGCGTCCCATGAAGCTAGCGGTACTGGAGTAATTAGAAGAAGGAGGTGCAGAGGTGAATGAACCCGCTACGTTAATGTAGGTGGTCTGACTCAACCTCGCGACGCAACCGACGGCTCCAGCCAGAGCGTTACCATAAACACCTGTACCAAACCCGCAACCGCCATTACTGTCGGAAGGTAAGGTATTAGGAATAGCGGACAATGCCGCAGACAATGCACCCACGGACTGCACCTGTTGCCCTAAGGCATTCAAGCCACGCTCGATCTCGGTGGTATCGAATACAGCCTTGGAAGTACCCAAGTTGCCGTTTTGGTCAACAGTCACAAACTGAATGGTGTTGGCGCTAATTGAGCCGGTTTGCTTGGAAGCACCCGCAAAAGTACCACCCGTAGCTAGACCAGGCAAGGTATAGAAGCTGTTGGCTGTACCAAAAGTCATCTGGTTAGGTGCAGTGGCAATAGCACCAGCACCAATAGCAGTGGAGTTAAGTCCAGTAGCTTGGGCATTAGCACCAAAGGCACTAGCATTCGTCTGCGTGGTCGAAGAGTTAGTACCCACAGCCGTGGAGGTATTGCCGGTAGCCGATGCTTTAAAACCATAGGCAGAAGCATCGATACCTGTTGCCACGGAACTATCACCTGTGGCAGTACCAGGATCGCTAGCAATAGCGTTCCTACCAATCGCCACTGCACCATTAGCCGTCGCTTTAGCCCCAGTACCAATGGCAATGGCATTAGTGGCATTAGGAGAAACTGTTGCTGTATTACCAATAGCAATGGAATTCTTAGCATTATCACCAATGTTGTTGGCTGCCCCTTTAGTGCCAATAGCAATGGCATCGGTTGCACCAGTACCCACTGATGTCTGGAAGCCCAGGGCAACAGCACGATCAGAGGTTGTTTGAACCTTAGCAGCCTGACCTACCACGGTCGAGCCAGTGGCACCAGCATTAGAACCCTGACCCACTGCTGTTGCACTGTCAATGCTGGCATTAGAACCTTGACCCACTGCCGTAGAATTAGCAACGCTAGCAATTGCACCCACCCCAACTGCTGTAGTGCCTGCTTTGAGTGCTTGAGAGCCAAAACCAACCGCCGTGGCTTGAGAGTTGTCTGCTAATGCGTTAACACCGACGGCAGTAGCTTGACTAGCAGTAGCTTTAGCATTAACCCCAATGGCCGTGGCATCAGTAGCACTAGCCTTGGCAGTAACACCGACTGCGGTGGCATTGTCAGCAGTGGCTTCAGATTTAACTGAGAACGCTCCAGCGTTGTCGCCAGTGGCTTTGGCTTGATCACCAACTGCGGTAGAACTTACTCCCGCTGCATTGGCTAGATTACCAATGGCAGTTGAATTATTCTTTTGGGCTTGCGTACCAGTACCAATGGCAATGGCGTTAGCGGCTGATGCACTGACTTTTGCCCCATCACCTATTGCAGTGGAGCTTGTCGCGTTATCGCCAACATTTGCGGCATTACCGATAGCAATGGCACTGGTGGCTCCTGTACCGATATTATTGTTTGCGCCTTTTGTACCAATGGCAACGGCATTCGTAGAACCGGCTCCTACGACCGTACCGTTACCTTGGGCAATAGCGCTAGTGGCTTTGTCACTCACCGTCGCGGCATTACCAATTGCCAAGGCATTGGTGGCATTGCTGACTACCTTGGCAGTGTTACCAATGGCTGTCGAACCACTCGAAGCAGTTCCCACTGTCGCGGTCGTACCTTGGGCAATGGCATTGGTCACATTAGCTGCGACATTAGCGCCATTACCGATGGCTGTTGAACTTAAAGCTCCAGCACCAACATTGGCGGTCGTACCTTGCGCTATCGCATTGGTAGCTCCGGCACCGACTGAAGCAGTGTTACCTTGAGCAATAGAACTGTTAGCAGTTGTAGCAACCGTAGCGCTCGTACCTTGGGCAATGGAGTTGGTGGTGGTATCGGCAACGCTAGCACTCTTACCAATGGCAGTTGAACCCGTGGAGTTAGCGCCCACATTAGCACCGTCACCTGTGGCAATGGCACTAGTCGCTCCAGTTTTGACCGTAGCTGTATTACCTTGAGCAATAGAACTATTTGCAGTTGTAGCAACCGTAGCACTTGTACCTTGGGCAATCGAGTTGGTGGTGGTATCGGCAACACTGGCGCTCTTACCAATGGCGATGGAATTGGTAGAAGTTTTGCCCACCAAAGCCCCTGTACCTTGGGCTATTGCATCAGCCGAACCGGTATCAACTTTAGCTCCGTTACCAATCGCTGTCGAACTAGTTGATTGGTCATCAACGGTTGCGGCATTACCAATTGCCAAGGCATTGGTGGCATTGCTGACTACCTTGGCAGTGT
>JBAXSK010000185.1:0-8964 GCA_037130765.1 Pseudanabaena sp. ELA607 | reverse complement strand
CGCCCTCTTCTTCACACAAAAAACGTTGGCTAGCAGCGAGGAAATAGTAAGTTTTGGAGTCTGACATAGGGATCGTTAGAATGATAGATTAATAAAGTTAATTAAACGGCTAGGAAAATTTTTGCCAGTGATTTTTGCTGATAATTTTATCTTTATAGAGCGAAAAGTCACTAACCTACAGCATAACTTAAGGCGAGGTGAAAAGCATCTGAGTTGTTGGGCCTATGGCAATCCTTACATCTTGCAAAACAAAATAGCGTCCTAGGTAAAGTGTAACTTCCGTTACTGATATAAAAATAATTTCAATCATCATTTTAAAAGCTAAAAAAATATCGAAATTAATTGACGCAAAAGTTGAAAGATTTAATAATTCAATAGTAAGGAACAAACCCTTAATTCAGGATGATTCACGCTCAGCTAACCTAACCCACCAAAATAGTTAACAAATAGTCATCAACTACCTTATGTATCATGCAATTAATATCCAATGCCAAAGAAAATGACTCAGAAAATAATGGGAAACCAAAAAAATATAACTCATCTCGCATCAGGGATCATTTAGCTAATGAGCGCACTTATTTGGCTTGGATGCGCACGGCAATTGCGCTGATGGGTTTTGGCGTTGTGATCCTGAGAATGCGGGCGTTTCATGCACCTTTAGTACCGCGTCCCGGCTATGGCTGGAAGTTGGGATTTCTCTTTGCCATTGTGGGGTTAATCACTGTTTTACTAAGCACCCGCCACTATTTCAATGTGCGCCAAGATATTGACGAAGATACATACCAACCCCCTGATCGGTGGGTCATTTTGTTTAGCCTAGCTGTGACTTTACTGGGGGCGGGCATTATCTATTTTGTTTGTGCTAGCTCTGTCAATCCAGCGGAGTTGATGGTCTTTGAATAGTCTAGCTAAACAGCCCATCAGCCGTAACCGCTAAAATTCTCTGACACACTACCGCTGCGCCATTTTGTTGCAACATTGCTGCATAATCTGGCTCCTCATCGGGCGTAATGTGGGGGGGAATCACACCAACCCCTAGATATTGCCGTGAAGGATCGGCTTTTTGGGCGGCTACGGCAGCCAAAATATCCGCCGCTGTGTCGCCTACATAAACTACTATCTCAATGGGAATGCCTGCTTCTAGCTGACTAACAGCCGTTAATAATCCCGTCGGATCAGGCTTACCCGGTGCATCCTCCATCGCCACTAAAACTGCCCCCGTAACGCCTAACCGTGATAACACATAACTTGCGGAACCACGGGTCGCGCCACTAAAAAAGCCCCAACGAATCCCCGCTTCGGTAAGTCCGGCAAAATATGCGGGATGGGCAATCAAAGGCTCAGTGGTAATATAGCCATCCCATTGCGCCGGATCATCTAACACTTGTCCCCGATAACGTCGCTGGAAAAAGTCCACGATCTGCCCATAACTAATCTCAGGCTGGACTTGCTCAGGATGTGCCACAAAATAACGGCGAATTAATTCCGCTGAAGCCTCCCAATCGTTATTCCACAAGCCTTCTGCCTTGAGGCGATCAATATCTTGGGGCGTAGGACGATAACCTGTTTTGTCCGCTGCTTGAGATAGATCCTGAGTAAAATGCGCCACCGTATCTGCTAAAGCACGGCGATAAGAACCCGATACATCTCGCAACACCCCGTCAATATCAAAAATAAATGCCGTAGTCTCTGGTTTGAGGATGATTTGTGCGGTCTGAGCGCTAAAAATGGTTGAGAAAGTGGTTGACGAAGCTTGAGTCATGATAACCTATAAGATCGCTATCTAAAATTGGCTATTAAAGTCCTGTAGGGCTAATGGTTATGGTTATTTTCTATAGCCAACCAGTACAACTCTTGTTTGTACGACCCACAGACAGATTTGTAAACCCCTATCTGTAAACCAATATTTGTAAACCCTATTTGTAAACTTTCCTGATGGAGGTAGGTTGGCTTGGCTCAGTTTGTCCTAAAAATTCTTTGGTTAGAAAATAACGTGGCTCTTGCAGTCGATCAAGTGGTCGGCAAGGGTTTTAGTCCTTTGACAAAATATTTCTTCTGGCCCCGCAATGACGCATGGGATCAACTCAAAACGGAAATGGAAGGCAAGCCTTGGATTTCCGATGCTGATCGCATTGAGATTCTCAATAAAGCTACAGAAGTCATCAACTACTGGCAGGAAGAAGGCAGATCCCGTCCTATGACTGAGGCTCAAGCTAAATTCCCTGAAGTGATTTTCACCGGCAGTAACTAAGTTGCTTATTATGACTATGCTTTATCTTGAGTATGGCTAGGCGTTTGGTGACCAAGAATACGGCTAGTGTCGCTACGATAGTCAATCACTAATCGTCCAGCACTAATCGAGATCAAGCATCAAATCACTAAATTAAAAGACGAAGATTTAATTAGACGGGGGTTAGTCAGGGTTTGAGCCATCATGCTTACCCCATTACTGCAACTAGCTATTATCAGAAGTTGCTGCTAATGAGATTCAAGTCTTGACCACATCTGCTCTAATCATTCATACAAAAAAGCCGCTGAATTAAGAACCAGCGGCTTTTTTGTTTAATTAGTTTTGATTGATCTAACCAGTTAACCCTTAGCTTTTAAAGTAACTCTTAGCTTTTAAAGGCTTAGGCTAGGCTTACTCGTCGAGTACTTCCATAGACAATACTGGCTCAGCCTTACGATTCAGACCCTTCTCGAAGCCAGCCACCGCAGCGCGAGCACGACCAGCGTGCCACAGGTGACCCACAAACAAGAAGAATGCAAACACAAAGTGAGAAGTAGCCAACCAAGCCCGAGGAGAGACAAAGTTCACTGAGTTGATTTCGGTAATAACACCACCGACCGAGTTCAAGGAACCCAAAGGAGCATGGGTCATGTATTCGGCAGCGCGGCGAATTTGCCAAGGCTGTACGTCATTCTTTAATTTGTCAATGTCCAAACCATTAGGACCACGGAGAGGCTCCAACCAAGGGCCACGGAAGTCCCAGAAACGCATGGTTTCACCACCGAAGATCACTTCCCCAGAAGGAGAGCGCATCAGGTATTTACCCAAACCAGTAGGACCTTGAGAAGTAGCAATGTTTGCCCCTAACTTTTGGTCACGGACTAAGTAGGTAAAAGCTTGAGACTGAGAAGCTTCAGGACCGGTAGGACCAAAGAACTCGCTAGGATAAACGGTGTTGTTATACCAAACGAAAACTGAGGCAATAAAGCCCATCAAAGCCAAAGCGCCCAAGCTGTAGGACAAGTAGGCTTCCCCAGACCAAATGAAAGCGCGACGGGCCCAACCAAAGGGCTTGGTGATGATGTGCCAGATGCCACCACTAACGCAGATGAAACCAACCCAAATGTGACCACCGATCACATCTTCAAGGCTGCCGACACCAACGATATTACCTTCGCCACCGAAGGGGGAACCTAAAACATACTTCCCAAAAATAATGGCAGGGTTAACCGTGGGGTTGGTGATAATACGCACATCGCCACCACCAGGGGCCCAAGTGTCATATACCCCATCCAAGAACATCGCCTTGATCACCAACAGAAATGCACCCAGCCCTAAGAGCACCAAGTGAATACCCAAGATGGTGGTCATCTTGTTCTTGTCTTTCCAGTCGTAACCAAAGAAGGTGGAATAGTTTTCCAATACTTCAGGACCGCGCACGGCGTGGTAGATCCCACCCAAGCCCAATACTGCCGAAGAAATTAAGTGCAATACGCCAGTTACAAAGTAAGGGAAGGTATCCACCACTTCGCCACCAGCACCCACACCGAGACCCAAGGTAGCGAGGTGGGGTAACAAAATTAAGCCTTGCTCATACATGGGCTTCTCAGGAACAAAGTGAGAAACCTCAAATAAGGTCATTGCGCCAGTCCAAAACACAATCAAGCCAGCGTGGGCTACGTGAGCGCCCAGCAACTTGCCAGAGAGGTTGATGAGACGCGCATTTCCAGACCACCAAGCGAAGCCAGTGGTGTCTTGAGTGCGACCACCAACCCCTAAGGTGTTGAAATTAATCGTCGTCGTCACGATAGGATCTCTCCTTACCAATTAAAGATGTGTTACGAATTTTATCGTTTTCTTATACAAGTTGTCAGCTATTAGCAGATAACCTATTCTGCCTTAAGAAGTGCCAAAGCCAGAAAAAGTCTCTTACTAACAACTGACATCTCTAAAGTTACTAATCTGGCGGTAAATCTCAGCCATTAGCTAAAATTTACCAGTCCAGTCGTCATGATTGAAATTACAGCGCGTTACCGCGAGGTAATACTTCTTCAGGGAATACAAAGGTTTCGCTGGGTTGATCTTGAGGAGCCATCCAAGCGCGAATCCCTTCATTCAATAACAAGTTCTTGGTATAGAAAGTTTCAAATTCAGGGTCTTCGGCGGCACGGACTTCTTGAGAGATGAAGTCATAGGCACGCAAGTTCAAAGCTAAGCCAACAATACCGATGCTGCTTGCCCACAGACCAGCCACAGGCACAAACAACATGAAGAAGTGCAACCAACGCTTGTTAGAGAACGCAATCCCGAAGATTTGGCTCCAGAAACGGTTTGCCGTCACCATGGAGTAGGTTTCTTCAGCTTGGGTAGGCTCGAACGCCACGAAGGTGTTAGCGCCTTCACCATCTTGGTATAAGGTGTTTTCTACGGTTGCACCATGAATTGCACACAAT
Source organism: Pseudanabaena sp. ELA607 (assembly GCA_037130765.1). Taxonomy (GTDB): domain Bacteria; phylum Cyanobacteriota; class Cyanobacteriia; order Pseudanabaenales; family Pseudanabaenaceae; genus JBAXSK01. The sequence continues at coordinate 4,281 of JBAXSK010000185.1, read as the reverse complement.
AAAGCGCCGCCCAAAATACCAGCTACGCCCATCATGTGGAAAGGATTCAAGGTCCAGTTGTGGAAACCTTGCAAGAAAAGAATGAAACGGAAAATACCAGCTACACCAAAGGTAGGGGCAAAGAACCAGCCCGCTTGACCCAAGGGATAGAGCAAGAAGACGGATACGAATACAGCGATAGGGCCAGAGAAGGCGATGGCGTTGTAAGGACGCAGACCGACCAAACGGGCGATCTCAAACTGGCGCAACATGAAGCCGATCAAAGATAAGCCGCCATGCAAAGCCATGAATGTCCATAAACCGCCGATTTGACACCAACGAGTAAAGTCACCTTGGGCTTCAGGACCCCAGAGGAACAGCAAGGAGTGACCCATACTCAAGGAGGGGGTGGAAACCGCTGCGGTTAAAACGTTGCAACCTTCGAGGAAGCTCGTTGCCAAACCGTGGGTATACCAAGAACTAACGAAAGTAATACCGGTGAACCAGCCACCGATAGCCAAGAAAGCGGTAGGGAACAGCAACAAGCCACTCCAACCAACGAAGACGAAACGATCGCGCTTGAGCCAGTCGTCGAGGACATCAAACCAACCTCTTTCGACCTGTTGCGATCTGCCGATAGCAATGGTCATAACTGAAATCCCTCTGTTAAAAAGTGAGTTTTGTGCAGATTTGGTCTTAGCTTAACACATCTTTACGTTTGATCCCCTAAGGAAAATAGAGGATGTTATAAATGTGTGTTTGCTAGACTGTATGAGCCTTTGACGCTGTAGCGCTGGGGGCTTTTTCAAGATAAAGAAAATGTTAAAAAACAGCACCTATCTAATGGCCGAACTAAGGACTGCATCAGCTTTGGTACTTATTAGAGAGCAAATCACGAATCGAATAGGTAAATATACTGATGAACTTCATTAAATCTATTGGTTTTCGCTTTTCTAACTCTTAATGACTCTTTGGGATGTGGACAAGGGTGATCAAAAGGAAATGAAAATGACACCTAAATATTTCATCTAGGATGTCATCTGACGCACTTCCTTAAAATATCAACCAAATACTAGCCAAAACATCGCCAAGATGTACTTGTGTAAATTATCCAAAACCACTCTCTTTAGGGGTAGTCTTAGTCTTACAGGAAGGACATATTTCATTTAGGCATCAGATTTTTTTGGGTTGTTACTGAATAGGAAAAAATATCAAGTAATAACCGCCAACAGATTTAGTGACGCAGTTGTTTTTTGATGTAATTTTTTTGATGTAATTAGCTTATTGATTCGACTAGTAATCTAGCAGCAGTTTAGCTATTTCACTATTTTGGTTTATTTTAATGGTTTTTAATGGGATTTATCCCCACAGGTTACCATAGTTTTGATCTTAACACAGGGGTAAGCGCTGAGGAATTTAGTAAACGTCCATCAGATCAGGAAATTGATGGGGTAATTGATCAAATATTTAGTGATTAAGTTAAAAGGAGTTAATCAGTCTCAGGCTGTAAAAAACACTTAAATTCTTACGCTGCACTAATACAGATATGTGACAAATGCCTGACACTAGCCAATCGATTCTGGCGGTAAGTTTACTTCTATCACCCCTTCGGCTCAACCGACGAAGAATCGTATCACGAGATGCAAGCAAAGTAAAATGATACACCTGCAACCCATAACTTTTCAATGCTCGAACAGTTTGATCGTAATAGAGAGGCTCGACTACTGTCATTGGAACGATAATAGTCCCTTCAAAATTTTCAGCAACATATCGCAGCCCTTGATAGGTAAATTCGCGCCAGATAGGGTGGTTTTGAAAATCTCCTACTCGAACATCTGGCGGAACGATTTTGCCAAGAAAAAAACCTATTTGTTCGGGGTCAAACACAAAACTATTAGGAATGCGACTATGTAACTCAAAGGCAGTCTGAGTTTTGCCAACACCAAAGGCTCCATTTAACCAAATAATCATCTGTGATAATGTTGTGATTTCTCAGCGATCGCCAAGGATTTGATTCTTAACTTATAAAAGTATCGCCGCATTTTTATGAATTAAGAACAAGTTAGCTTAAGACGGAAAGCATTTTCCGAATTTGAGCAGTAAACGAATATCGCCTTTGAGGCGGATTTTGCGTGTCAAAATTGCCAAAACAATATTTTGATATTTTCGCAAAAAAGCAATCCAAGTTTTACTATCCGCCTTGACGATCAGATCGGGTTTACCCACCAGTCCGTCTTGAACTTCACAAACTTGATTGGAGATGTTGACTGTGAACTGAGAAAATTCCTGCCCAGTAAATAGGAAGTGATACCTCGCATTGATTCCTTTCGCTTGATTCGGTTGAAAGGTCAAGGACATTCCATTCTTAAAGCCTGCAATAGAAATGGGCGTTAGGCTATTGCGAACCAGCTTGATCTGCTTGTGGGGAAAGCGTTTAGCGGCATGGGCTTCAGCATCTGAACCAGAAATGACATACAATGTCTCGACCTTATCTTGCAGGGGTTTGACGATCTCTTTAATAAATTCTTTACGGTTATGCAAAAAGGGAGCCATGACATCTTCACCAGCAGGACAGGCAGCGAGGCAGTAGGCGGCTTTATAATTGGCTCCAAAGGATAAACTTTGCCACATGGCTGCCGAGTCTTCTTCACCCACTTTGCGCTCGTAGTCTTTCGCTGACTTACTTTCAGCAACATTTTTAGCCCAATCGTTAAAGCCTCCTAAAAATTCGCGATAATTGTGGGTATAGCAAGCCGAAAAATTGAAGCTACCATCCGCAGCGATCGCCCCCACGGGACAGGCAGCTACACAGAGTTTGCAATCCACGCAGGGATTGTAATCAATGGGGCGATCGTATTCCGTTACCTCCGCATCCATCAGCACTGTACCCAAGAGAATGAAGTTGCCAAATTTAGGATGAATCACATTGCGATGAATGCCCATATGTCCCAATCCTGCGGCGACAGCGATCGGTTTGTGAGAAACAACCCAGACATTTTTACCGACATTGAGAAAGTCTTGGGCTTCCATCGGAAATCCCATCGCTGGATTGATTGCTCTTATCCCTCGATCTTCTAATTCTCTGACAATTTTGCGAGCGATCTCATTGATTTCCTCTCCCGTGTGGTGAAATTCCACATTGGCGACAGAGCGGGCGGGATTGCGAACGTTATCCCGATTCATGCGACAGACAAAACTAATCAAACTTTTTGTTTGCGGAAAAGCCTGTAATAGCTTAGTCCGTTGATCGTCTATTTCAGGCTGATCGATACTCACGAAACCCACATCATCAACGCCCAAATCGAAGCAGAATGAACGCAACCAATCGCGATCGAGCGGCGATGAAATCGTATTTTGTGGATTCTGCTCTTGAGATTTTTGTTGCGATCGCAAAAGCTTAACGGTGGGATGGTCATCAAATTTTGTCATGGGATTAGTCCTTTAGTTTCTAGTATTAAAGCCAACGATGTACTTGTGATTTGTAACGGAGATATTCATCGCCAATTTACGCTCTAGGTAAATCTCTTCGCGCTAAGGTAACTCCATAAAGAGCGGGTGGAAAGGCAATGACTCTAGGGTTGTCTGCAATTTGTGCGCTCATGGTAGTTGCCTCTTTCTAGTGTTTTACAGTTCGTTAACTCTGATTAACTCTAAGCAGTAGGTATAGATAGACGGTGGCAATGCTCAGCCATATTGCGATCGGCGTAATTAATATTGCTGCCAATGCTGACAAACTGTAAGCCTTCCAAGCAACCCATGCAGCAAAAGCGCCTATGACCACATTGCCAATGAGTCCGCCGAGCGGAGTAAGTCCAAAGGTAAATGGATAAACCAAACAGACCGCAAACAGGATCGGTAACAGACTCGATGGAGTTTCAATACCATTCGCTTCTGCTTGTCTGAGTAACCACCACGCAATACCCAATGCAGTCAACAGTCCGATCCATACGAAGCCCACAATGCGATCGACCCATTCCCATCCCTGCGGCACTACCTCAGTGGGCTTACCAACACCGACTCCTGTTAAAACGATTAAGGCATTACATAATATTGTGAGTCCGATCGCCAAACCGATGACGAGGATTAACTCCCACAGAACTGTGTTAATTGGGCGTGTCATAATTTTCTCTTACTCCATTCCCGTTTTACCCGTAGCCCCAGTACTAAAATCTTAGGGCGATGACTAACCAGAATCATTAAAACCTCCACAGTTATGAATTACTGTTATGTGCATTTTGGGAGATAACTTTTTATCAACGAGATGACTTGGTTCTAATGCAAACTTCTCAAAGACAAAATGCT
>JBAXSK010000184.1:0-8981 GCA_037130765.1 Pseudanabaena sp. ELA607 | reverse complement strand
AGAAAAAGATTCAAATTCCCCTCCTTTGGAGGGGTGGCAGGCAAAGCCTGACGGGATGGTGCTACTTATTGCCTTCAAGCCGTGCCATTCTTACTTTGGTTGCCTGTAATTCATTTCACTCCCTTGTAACCAGTGAGGAATACATTGATTTACGTTCTTTTTTGATGATTAAAGCGTAATTTCATCGCTCAAACCACTCACTGAGAGACGGGTTGGCGGATGGTCGCTACTTTGCCAATTGGAATTAGGATTCTCTAATAAATTACGGTTGCCTGACTGAGCATCAGGATTAAAATCTATAGCAAATACAAAATCATTAAATAGATTCTCATCGCCGGTATTATTGCTCTGAGTCTCTGCATTTTTGTGGGTAGCCATAATTTCGGCGATTTCATTGGCTAGTACAGAACTAGATTTAGCATTTATTGGATTAGCAGTAATCTTGCTATCTAATTGCTGATCCTGAGCCATAGGGAAACTTATCTCAGAATTCGATGATGTGATTACATCAGTAACAGGGATTTGCGAAATTGACTCTAATGGTTCTATTGGGAATGTTGGATTGGTTATGGAATTAGTTGCGATGCCCCAGCCGCCAAAGACATCTTCCGTATCATTACTTCCAATATCACTGGTATCGTTGACAGATTCCCTAAGCTCAACTTCATCCACTGTAACGGGCGGCATTTGTGCTGAGATAGGCTGAACGGTTAATTCATCAATTTTTAATTCATCCATAATACTGCTTGCGCTACTAGATGACGGAGCCGCAAAATCTCCAAACAAATCATCTTCTGCAATAGACGGAATTTCTGATACGCTATCTAAAGCACTATTTATCGAAATATCTGACGCAGTTAATTGGGTAAATAATGGATCACCTAACTCGTCTGATAAATCAGGAATTGCCGATGGCGTAATAGGCGGAATTATATCATCAACATTAACCGCAAGAATTTTTGCCATTAATGGATTTGTAGATATTGGCTCAGATTCTGGTATATCCCAGCCAATATCTAAATCATCTGTTATTGCCTGAGGTTGACTAGCTTCTAGTTTAACTTCTAAATCATGACTTTCTAAATTGCGGCTCTCTTCCTGATTAACGGTTAACTCAGCAGGAAGGCTAGTTATGGAATCTCCCCCTAGATTAGCCTCCCACATATCGCCAAATACATCATCACCTTTCGCGGCGATACTTTTAATGGTTCTTACAGCAACTTCCGTCGCAGATTTATGATCCGTTTCTACAGGTAAGTCTGGTTCTGCAATAAAATCTCCGAGAAAATCTGCTAAACTATCAGTCACTGAAGGCGAAGCAGATATAGTCACAATTTCGCCGATTTCTGCCGTAGTAGAAGCTGCAACGCGCCAATCTTCTTCTAAAGGAGTTGGTGGCGCAGTGATTTGACTATTAGGAACTTGGCTGCTAGTTTGCACTGCGGGCACAAAATCATTGAGGAAGTCTTCTAAGGTATCATCTATGGAAGGTTGGGGAATTTCCGTTAGCTCTTCGACACTTCTTTGGGCTTCACTGATGCTAGTATCGCTGTCACGCCAACTTGCAGTAGCTTTTTGCGGCGAGGCATCAATCATCGGTGACGGTGGATTAGTCGTAGCTTCAGCCAAATCTACGGTAATGCCCTGATGTACATTATGTAAATCAGGCGATCCCATTCCGGCAATAATTTGGGCTGGTTCAATATAAGCTTTGGTGACTAAGCGCAAATTAACGGACTGCCAACTGTGCCCGGGCTGCAAAATCATCATATTTTGCAACACTTGATCCCCCTGTTCATCGGTGACGGTGCAATCAGCAATTGTTTCTAATAGGTACTGTAAATGGGGATTATTGCTGACGGATCTAAATGTAAAAGCAGATTTATGAATGATTTGTAATAGTTCGCTTAAAGTGGTCAAACAGCGAATTTTACGCTCCCCCTGACCGGGTTCAGTCATGAAGCGGACAACAACATCCTGATATTCTGGGGAATTATCTGGGATTTGCGCCTGAATTAGGGTTAATCCTAAATTGGTTAGTCCTGAATTTATGAGTTCTAGATGGGAATTACCACTACTAGCAGCCATCATACTATCGCCCTGATTAAGAGGCGGCTCGTGGGGCTGTCCCTTGCGATTAGCAGGAAGAAGAGATGATGCAGGATTTAGAGGGCTATCGGTAATCATATCTGTTACTGAATCCCTTGATTGGCTAGGAGCCATACTTTTCTGGGCACTCGTGTTACTTAATGTCTCCCGTGCTGCACCATCAGCATTAATTTTTACTTCTGCGGCAATGGTAAATTCCTGTTCCCAAGCCACTGTCATGCCATCACTACGACAGGATTTGACTTTGACCCGCCGCAAACCGGCCGCTTGCAAAATAGTCATGCCTCTTTGAATCAAAGCCGTGGTTGCTTTAGGGTTAGGCACTTGGGCCGACTTCAAACTAATCTCTAAACAATCTCCTTCCCGTCGCGCCGTTGCTTCTAAGCCCTTGGGTTGCAGGGAGCGATTAATTAATGCCGCCACGGCTTCAGGCTGACCTTGTTTCGCCTGTTCGAGAATAGTCGGCTGATTTGGTTGATGATTGGTCTGATTAGCAGGCTGTGGCATAACAGATTCCCCAATTACATTAGAAAGCACATTGAAAAGTTAAGGAAAATTACAGGCTAGCACCCATGATTTACCGCTAATTCGGTAATTATGTTGCTCTAACGATGGCAAATAACCATAGAAGTTTGTCCTTTGTCCTCAATTCAGTTAATTACACTGTTTTATTTAGCAAAGTTTTATTTAGCAAATTAGATCGGATAATTTTTGGGGAATAATTCATTAGAGCCAATTAATTTAAGTAATTGATTCTAAAACATTTAAGTTGAAATATAGCAATTCTCATGCTGGTGAGTTACAGGCAAGGGGCTTAAGCCTCTTGTTTAGCAAGCTTAGATAGAATCGTGTGTACCTTACTAGACTGAAAACTGCTATATTTAATCATTTATTAATTATTTAGTTATGGTTTAATTTAAATGATTTGATGATTCAACTCCCATTGTCTCAAATATTGCCTCGGTATAGCTTATTTCAGTAACTTATCCTTGGATAAATATGGCAAAATCAAATAAGGATGTATGCTATTGACAGGCAAGATGCCCGCCCCACAAAGGTTGGAGAACATCTATTGCCTCCTATTCTGATTTGAATTGACTATATATGAGTAAAGTTTACGCAACAAAAAGTAAACTCTCAAGTTGAATTTAAGCCCAACCGATTCAAATTAAGAGATGTTCATTAACTTACTTCATGGCAATATAAAACCAGTATCTCATATTTTCAGTAAACTTACACTGAATGCCTAAAATGAATGCCTGAATGGTTTGCTGATAATTCCAGATTAACTTAAGCGCTTCACTTAGCCAACAGGCTTCTTAGCGGATTTTTTGGGCGACTTTTTTGAGTTCTGTGACAATCTGAGCCGTGCCATTGAGGGCGTTACTTTGGCTCATGGCGGCAATATATTGCTCTCGTGTGGCATATAAGGTCTTGATGTGGTCCAGTAAACTATCAGGATTTAACTCTTCCTCGGCTAAGACCATGCTGTAACCTTTATTACTAAAAGAGTTAGCATTCAAAATCTGATCCCCACGACTAGCCGCCTTAGACAAGGGAATTAACAGGTGGGGCTTTTGTAATGCCAATAACTCAAAAATACTATTAGCCCCAGAACGAGATACTACCAAATCTGCCAAAGCGAAAACATCCGGTAATTCATCACTGAGATATTCAAATTGACGATAATTCTGATTATCTTCACTAAGACGAGCCTGATGCTGACCGCACAAATGCACCACATCAAACATTTCGGTTAATTCAGGCAAAATATGCCTAATTGCGCCATTGATCACCTTAGAACCAGTGCTACCACCCATCACTAACAGCACTGGCTTTTCATTGTTAAAACCGCAGATCCGCCTTCCTCGCTCTGGATCTCCGGCAAATAATTCACGTCGGATTGGTAGCCCAGTGCATAAAAATCGTCCCCATGAAGATTTAAGATATTTTCTAGTTTCCGGAAAAGTTGTCAAAATCTTGTGGGCAAGAGGCATGGACAATTTATTAGCCAACCCGGGGCTATAGTCCGATTCATGGATCACAGCGGGAATGCGTAGCAACCAAGCAGCGATGATCACTGGTACAGTAACAAAGCCCCCCTTAGAAAACACCACCTGGGGGCGCAAGTCCGCCAATAACCAAAACGCTTGCCAAATCCCCTTAATCACTCGTAATGGGTCAATGAAATTATCCCAAGAAAAATAGCGCCGTAACTTACCGGAAGATACGCCATAAAATGGTAAGTTAGCTTCCTTGACCAATTTGCGTTCAATCCCATGATGGGAGCCAATATAAGCGATCTGAAATCCCGCCTCATAAAGATAAGGAACTAGGGCCAAATTGGGGGTGACGTGGCCGCCAGTTCCGCCACCGGTTAAAATAATATTAATTGGCTTAACCGGAGTAGCGACATTTTGCTCTTCATGAGGGGGAGAGTCATGGTGAGACTGAGATTGACGACTATGAGATGAAGATGGCACGTGATTAATTAAAATAAACTAAAATAAATCTAGATCAATCCAAATTAAAACCTAATTAATCTTTAATCAAGCTTTATTATGCCTAACTCAACGATGCTTTTAGCGATCTTTTTTGAGTGTGTACGGTTAAAGCTTGAGACGAAATCATTGGCAATATGGATGCAGATCAGATGAGTTTTAGTTTAGCAATAGTTTTCTGATCTCACTATAGCTAAAAGCCGTAGGCTAGAGCCTTTACTACCACGGTTGCCATAGGATTGACCGTTTTCAATCTAATTTAATCTAAATTTAATTTTAGCCTAAATTCAACCTAAAGCCTCCAGCAAAGCCTCACCCATAGCCTGGCAACCTAAACGCTCGCAACCAGCCGCCATAATATCGCCAGTGCGTTTACCAGCATCTAAAACCTGATTTACTGCCGACTCGATCAAATCCGCTGCTGCTGGTTCATTCAAGCCATAACGCAACATCATCGCCGCACTAAGTACCTGGGCCATCGGATTGGCGAGATCTTTTCCCGCAATGTCAGGGGCAGAGCCATGCACTGGTTCAAACAAGCCGGGCGCACCTGCTATGCCTAAACTCGCCGAAGGTAACATCCCAATGCTGCCGGTCAACATCGCCGCCGCATCGGACAAAATATCGCCAAATAAATTGCCCGTCACAATCACATCAAATTGCTTGGGGTTACGCACCAACTGCATCGCGGCATTATCGACATACATATGGGATAAATTCACATCGGTATATTCGGCGCTGAGTTTGGTAATCCGTTCCCGCCACAGTTGCGATACTTCTAAGACATTCGCCTTGTCCACGGAACACAGGTTATGCCCCCGCTTACGGGCCGCCTCAAAGGCCACGCGCCCAATGCGATCTACTTCGGGTTCGGTGTAAGCCATAGTATTCACGCCGCGCCGATTACCCTGCTCATCGGTGAAAATGCCCTTGGGCTGACCAAAATAAATCCCGCCAGTTAGTTCCCGCACCACCAGAATATCTACCCCTTCCACCACTTCTCGCTTTAGGGTTGAAGCATCAATCAACTGCGGTAAAATCTGGGCGGGGCGCAAATTAGCAAATAAACCCATGCCGCCGCGCAACCCCAGCAAAGCCTGTTCGGGGCGCAGATTAGCCGGTAAAGTGTCCCACTTATCACCACCGACGGAGGCTAATAAAACTGCATCACTCCCTTGGCAAGCCGTCAGGGTTTCTGGGGGTAAAGGGTGTCCAGTGGCATCAATGGCCGCGCCACCAGCCAGCTTGGTGTCAAATGCCAAGCTAAAACCAAACTTTGGAGCGACTGCTTCGAGTATCGCCACCGCCACCGCCATAATTTCGGGGCCAATCCCATCGCCCGGCAGCAACACAATATTATATGTTTTGGACATAATCCCTGAATCCTTAGTCAAACCCTGAATGTGTATAAAAGTGATGATTTAGGTATTGGCAATCAATCAAGTAATTTTGCTGCCAAATTCCCTAGACTTGCTAGAATGGTGATCGACCATTATCGCTAAAATTGCCGCTGATCGCCTAACATTAACAAAACTCAAGGTAAAAAAATCATCCGTGCCCCCAAAAAGTCACGTTTCATCACAGATTTATGAGGCAGATTTAAGCAAGTTAAGATTACTCTTCAACACTACCCAACTTTTTCCCCCTAAACTTTTCAACCCCATTCCTCAATGAGTTCCTTGCACCAAGAATTAGAACAAGAAGTTTCCCGTCGCCGCACATTTGCGATTATTTCTCACCCCGATGCGGGGAAAACTACCCTAACTGAAAAATTGCTATTGTACGGTGGCGCAATTCATTTGGCTGGGGCTGTCAAAGCACGGGCGGCCCAGCGTCACGCTACTTCTGACTGGATGGAGTTAGAAAAACAACGGGGGATTTCGATTACTTCGACGGTGTTGCAGTTTGACTACCTCGGTTATTGCGTCAACCTGCTAGACACCCCTGGGCACAAAGATTTTAGTGAAGATACCTATCGCACTTTGGCTGCTGCGGATAATGCGGTGATGTTGATCGATGGGGCAAAAGGTTTAGAGCCACAGACCCGCAAATTATTTGAAGTGTGTCGCATGGGCGAACTACCAATTTTCACATTTATCAATAAAATGGATCGCCCTACTCGGGAGCCATTGGAGCTAATTGATGAAATTGAGCAAGAGCTAGGTATTGTCACTTATCCGATGAATTGGCCCATTGGCACAGGGGATCAGTTTCGGGGGATTTATGATCGGGCTTCCCAGACGGTGCATTTGTTCCAGCGCCAAGCCCACGGGCAACGGGAAGCAAATGTGGCGATTTTCCCCATTGATGCGCCGGAAGTTGAAGCCGCTATTGAGCCAGTTTTATTAGCTCAGCTTCATGAAGATTTAGAGTTATTGGATGGCATTAGCGCCCCTTGGGATGCTTCGGCGTTGTTTAATGGCAAACTCACGCCGGTATTTTTCGGTAGTGCCATGACTAATTTTGGTGTGGAGCTATTCTTGAAATCGTTTCTAGATCATGGTTTGCCGCCAAATTTCCATGACAGCACCGCCGGAGAAATCGTCGCACCCACGGATGAGGATTTTTCGGCATTTGTCTTTAAATTGCAAGCCAATATGGACCCACGCCATCGCGATCGCATCGCTTTTGTGCGGGTGTGTTCCGGCAAATTTGAGAAAGATATGACCGTGACCCATATGCGTTCCGGTAAATCAATGCGGCTGTCCCATGCCCAGAAGTTATTCGGACAAGATCGCGAAGCTTTGGAAGTAGCTTATGCTGGGGATGTGATTGGTCTGAATAATCCGGGAATGTTTGCCATTGGCGATACGATTTGCTGGGGTAAGAAGCGGCGTTATGCGGGGATCCCCTGTTTTTCGCCGGAAATATTCGCTTTCTTGCGTAATCCCAATCCTTCTAAATTCAAGCAATTTAAAAAGGGAATTTCTGAACTCCAAGAAGAAGGCGCGGTACAGATTATGTATTCCGTTGATGAGGCTAAGCGTGACCCAATTCTAGCCGCTGTGGGACAATTGCAGTTTGAAGTGGTGCAATATCGCCTGCAAAGTGAATATGGTGTAGAAACTAGACTAGAGATGATGCCCTATACGGTGGCTCGTTGGGTAGAAGATGGTTGGGAGGCTTTGGAGTTGGTGGGACGACTATTTAACACTTTTGTAGTTAAAGATGCATGGAACCGTCCCGTTTTATTGTTTAAGAATAGTTGGAATCTAAATCAAGTGGAATCAGAGCATTCTAAATTGCGCTTGCGTTCCATTGCACCAATTACGGAATTAACCACTGCGGCAGGAGGGTAGAATCATGGCTCGGAATCTAGTTTATGTTGCGTCGAGTTTGTGTTGGGGATTGGTAGTGTGTGCTGGGGCAGAATCTGTCATGGCACAGCGAGTATTTGACAATCAAGATCCGTTTTTCCAGCGGGGGAATCAGATTGTGGAGCAGGAAGCCCGTCGCCTCAGTAGTGATGCTAGCCCTCGGGAAGTGATTATTAATCGTCCTAACTCAGATCAGCCCTTGAATGATGTGGGAACGAATACGCCTAATGGTAATGGGAATAATAATACTGGTAATAGCGGTCAAAATGTGCCGGTGAATGTTGCTCCTGCTGAACCGGTTGATTATGGGCGGTAGTGATTGGTTAGGATTAATTGTTTAATGCTTATCGCAGTTTTCGCATTGGTGAGGCATCGGCAAGGGGCTTAAGCCCCTTGTTCAATTTGTTTGCCATGTACCTTACTGGATTGAAAACCGCAATAGAGAATGACCTGACACTAAAACCTACAAATCGATGCTGGGTTTAATGGACAAACTTTATCCACAATTGGATTTGATGCAACATAAAGCCCAGTCAACTTAGTTAAACGAGCCAGTGGTTTGATGTCTGTTATTTGGTTGGAATATAGCAAAAGCGTAACCAAGTTAGTCAGACTAGCCAGTGGTTTGATGTCTGTTATTTGGTTGGAATCTAAATCAAGATAACTCAAGTTAGTCAGACTAGCCAGTGGTTTGATGTCTGTTATTTGGTTGGAACTTAAATCAAGCCAATCCAACCTAGTCAAACTAGCCAGTGGTTTGATGTCGGTTATTGTGGTGGAACGTAAATGAAGCTCAGTCAAATTAGTCAGACTAGCCAGTGGTTTGATGTCGGTTATTTGGATGGAAACTACTAAAAGCTTAGTCAAATTAGTCAAACTAGCTAGTGGTTTGATGTCGGTTATTGAATATGGTTTGATGTCGGTTATTGAATATAAAGAAAGCTTAGTCAAATTAGTCAGACTAGCTAGTGGTTTGATATCGGTTATTTGGTTGGAATATAAATGAAGCTCAGTCAAATTAGTCAGACTAGCCAGTGGTTTGATGTCGGTTATT
>JBAXSK010000183.1:0-9018 GCA_037130765.1 Pseudanabaena sp. ELA607 | reverse complement strand
CTAGAGCAGTCCATAGCCCAAACCAACGCCGCCCTAGCCCTATCAAGCCAAGAGTTTGACCGTCGCATGGCACAGAGCCGCGCCGAAGCTGAACAACGTGCCGCAGAAGCCGCCAAACGCATGGCAGAATTTGACCAACAAATGAAGGAACTCGGCAAGCAAATCGGTGGGTTAGGGGAAAAATTTGGCAGCTTTACCGAAGGCTTGGCTCTACCCTCCATGACTAAAATCCTTGGGCAGCGCTTTGGCATGGAAGTAATCAGTCCTAGTATTCGCGTCAGAAAAGGGAAAGACAATGTAGAAGTAGATGTCCTTGCCTATAGTAATGGTGAAGTTAATGCAGCTTATGTGGTTGAAGTTAAAAGCCACGCTAAACAGGAATCTATCGAACAATTAAAGAAAATCCTAAATAAGTTCCGTTACTTTTTTCCTGAACATAGTAGCAAAACAGTTTATGGTATTCTTGCTGCAGTGGATATTACTGAAGATCTCAAAGAGAAAGTTTTACAGGAAGGTTTATACGTCGCTCGCATTAGTGATGATACTTTTGCCATGGATACCCCTGATGACTTCGAGCCGAAAACTTGGTAAGCATTGAAGAACTCGGCAATCTTTCTAATACTCATTGATCACTTACCTTAGATCGTTATATTCGCTCTTATTAATCTCAGCATAATCTCACGATTAATTTTTTGGTAATTTTCTGCCTAACTTAGGCTAAGTTATTTGTCGCAAAGGTAACACTTTTGCCCTAGACTAGAAAGACTGACTAAAAACGGCTTGTTTGTGTTTCATCAGTTACACCCCAAGCTAAACAATAAAGTTACACAAATTCGCGGAGATCCCCAAACGCTATGGCACGCATGTACTATGACGCAGATGCAAATCTTGATTTTCTAGCAGGTAAAAAGATTGCCATCATCGGCTATGGTTCGCAAGGCCATGCCCACGCGCTGAACCTCAAAGATAGCGGCATGGATGTGCGTGTTGGCTTGTATCAAGGTAGTCCTTCTTGGCAAAAAGCCGAAACCGATGGCTTGACAGTCCGCACCGTAGCTGATGCTGCCGCCGAAGCCGACTTCATCATGATTTTGCTACCCGACGAAACCCAAAAAGCGATCTATGGCAGTGAAATTGCCCCCCACCTCAGCGAAGGCAAGACTTTAGCCTTTGCCCACGGGTTTAATATTCACTTTGCCCAAATCGTGCCCCCTAAAGATGTCAATGTGGTGATGATTGCCCCTAAAGGCCCTGGTCACTTGGTGCGCCGCACTTATACCCAAGGTCAAGGCGTACCCGCTTTGTTTGCCGTGTATCAAGACGCATCCGGTCAAGCCCGTGATTTGGCTATGGCTTATGCTAAAGGCATCGGCGGCACTCGTGGCGGCATCTTAGAAACCACCTTTAATGAAGAAACCGAAACCGACCTCTTTGGTGAACAAGCCGTATTGTGTGGTGGCTTGTGCGCTTTGATCAAGTCTGGGTTTGAAACCCTTGTCGAAGCTGGCTATCAGCCCGAATTGGCTTACTTCGAGTGCTTGCATGAAGTTAAGCTGATCGTAGATTTGATCGTCGAAGGGGGCTTGGCCAATATGCGCTATAGCATCTCTAATACCGCTGAATATGGCGACTATACCCGTGGCCCACGCATTGTCGATGAGCGCGTCAAGGCAGAAATGAAAAAAGTCTTGTCAGAAATTCAGTCCGGTCAGTTTGCGCGGGAATTTGTGCTAGAAAACCAATCTGGTAAGCCCGGATTCACCGCCATGCGTCGCCAAGAAGCCGCCCACCCCATCGAAGCTGTGGGTAAGGATCTTCGTGCTATGTTTAGCTGGTTGAAGAAAGACTAAGCAGTAAATTTTTGCTTAAAGTAATTGCCGATCCCCGATTTTTTAAATAAAGTCGGGGATTTTGCTGTAGAAATAGGAGATCTTTTACTTAAAAAACTACAGCACTGTAAGGAAACCGCTAAAATGGAACAGTTGATCTTGTTTTACCCTTTATCAAGCGATTTAGAACGCCGAAGCTATGGATGCAGTTGCAGTTAAACCGAGTGATGTCCTTCGTCAAGCAGACCCTGAGCGCCTGAGTCGAATCCGTCACACTTGTTCCCACGTGATGGCGATGGCGGTGCAAAAGTTATTCCCTGATGCTAAGGTGACTATCGGCCCTGCCACTGAAACTGGCTTTTATTACGATTTTGACCGCAAGGAAGCGTTTACACCGGCGGATCTCAAGGCAATTACCAAAGAAATGAAGCGCATTATCAAAGGGAATTTGCCCCTAGTGCGCCAAGAGTTGCCACGGGAAGTCATGGCAGCGGAAATTGCTGAACTGAACGAGCCTTATAAAGTAGAATTATTGGCGGCAATTCCTGAAGGGCCGCCGATCTCCCGCTATTTTATTGGTGATCCGGCAGTGGCAGCTAAGCCTTGGTGGGATCTGTGTGCTGGGCCCCATTTAGCAACCACGGGCGAGATTCATCCCGATGCCTTTGCTTTAGAGAGCTTGGCTGGAGCTTATTGGCGGGGTGATGAGAAAAACGCCATGTTGCAGCGGATTTATGGCACAGCTTGGGAAACCGCTGAACAACTTCAGGCATATCACCAAATGCTCGAAGAAGCCAAACGCCGCGATCACCGCAAAATTGGCAAAGACCTGCAACTTTTTAGCATTCAAGAAGAAGCGGGCGGTGGCTTAGTATTTTGGCATCCTCGGGGTGCGGTTTTGCGGGGACAAATCGAAGCTTTTTGGAAAGAAACCCATCTACAAAACGGCTATGAATTAGTGGCCACGCCCCACATGGCGGATTTGAACCTGTGGAAAACTTCAGGGCATAATGACTTCTATCGCGAAAGTATGTTTCAGCCGATGGAAGTGGAAGAGCGAGAATTTCAGCTTAAGCCGATGAATTGCCCTTTCCATGTGTTGATTTATAAGGATACGCTCCATTCCTATCGGGAGTTTCCAATTCGGTTTGGTGAAATGGGCACGGTATATCGTTACGAACGCTCAGGAACCATGCATGGTTTGATGCGAGTCCGCGGCTTTACCCAAGATGATGCCCATATTTTCTGTACCGAAGCGCAGATCGAATCAGAAATTCTCGGCGTATTGAATTTAGCGGAATTAATTCTATCCACCTTTGGTTTTAGCAATTATGAAGTAAATTTATCGACCCGTCCCGAAAAATATGTCGGTTCTGATGAGATTTGGGATAAGTCCACGACGGCGCTGCGTCAGGCTTTAGCCGCTAAGGGCTGGAATTATGTGGTGGATGAAGGCGGCGGCGCTTTCTACGGCCCCAAAATTGATATCAAAATTGAAGATGCTATTGGTCGGCGGTGGCAATGTTCCACCATTCAGCTAGATTTTAATTTGCCAGAACGGTTTGATATGGAATACGTCGCCGAAGATGGGAATCGTCACCGTCCGATTATGATTCATCGGGCGTTGTTTGGTTCCTTAGAGCGGTTTATTGGCGTATTAATTGAAAACTATGCTGGTGATTTTCCGTTATGGATTGCCCCAGTGCAAGCTCGTTTGATTACAGTTTCTGAGGGACAGCTAGAATTTGCCAAATCAGTGGCTAACCAGATGAAAGCCTTAGGGATTCGCGTTCAAGTTGATCTCAGTAGCGACCGGATGCAGAAGCAAATCCGTAATGCTGAATTAGAAAAGATTCCCGTCATGGGGATTATCGGTGCTAAGGAAGTGGAACAAAATGCCCTGAGTGTAAGGACTCGTAAGCATGGTGACTTGGGTACTCTTTCTGTGGCAGAGTTTATTAGTAAGGTACAAAGTGCTATTACTAATCGAGATTTTCTCTAAAGTGTGTGGGTTCTATTCTTAATAATCTATAACTCTTAGCGGTTATCATCCATAGCATAGCTACCATCATGCTTTGAAGGCATTGGGTGGCTATGCTGTTTTATTTGGTTGTTTGGGTCTACTTGATTTGCGATATTTCTAATTTACTGGTTCTTCGGGCAATAGCGCAAATACCGAAACCAATCGCAACTCCGAGGGAATTTCTGTTCCTTCATCGCTAAATTCTAACTGGGTTTGACTAGTAGGCAAATAACCCGACTCCGCAAAAGCCGTTAACATCCGCTGTAAAGCAATCCAGATTTCCGATTCAAATTCCCAGTCATAACGCAAATTCGCTCTTCCGGCAATAGAACGCAAAGCCCAAAAATAACTGTTCCGCACCACAGAGCCATTTTTCTGATATTGGGGTACATCTTCGCGGTGGATAAATAGCACTTCATTTTCAATTCGGGCACGCATAGCAGGTTAAATCCTTGATGGAGCATACTAATTGCTAAGATCAATCTGATCAATCTTAAGTACTGATCTTAATTAATGATGTGTAGATCGAAATGGCATGATCCCCATCACGTCAGAATATAATTAACCACTTTATTAGAAACCGTGACTAGTCATCAATTTAGGGATCCACACCATGACTGCTAAGTCTACTCCATTTACCAAACATCAAGAGCGTTTTAAACGCTGGTTTTTAGCCGATAACCGTCAGGGCAAAAGCAATGAGCCTAGTCATAAGCACCCGTGGTGGCAAGTGATGTGCTTAACTGGCGTAGACTACTTTTCTACCCTGGGCTATCAACCAGGTCTTGCAGCAGTAGCAGCCGGTGCTTTGTCGCCTATCGCTACCCTAGTCCTTATTTTGCTGACTTTGTTTGGAGCATTGCCCATCTATCGCATGGTGGCTAAAGCTAGTCCCCATGGGGAAGGCTCTATTTCGATGCTAGAGCACTTGTTACCTTGGTGGCAGGGTAAGCTTTTGGTTTTGTGCTTACTGGGTTTTGTGGCCACTGATTTCATTATCACAATTACCCTATCGGCGGCTGATGCCACAGCCCACATTATTGAAAATCCCCTAGTCTCAAAATTTTGGCATAATCAAGCGGTTGGCATCACGATTATGCTAGTGCTCTTATTAGGAGGGGTTTTTCTCAAGGGTTTCCGTGAAGCCATTGGTTTGGCGATATTTTTAGTAGTGATTTATCTAGGTCTGAATATCGTCACTATTGCTTACGGTATCTATCAAATCTCTATCCATCCTGAAGTTATTGCTAATTGGCAATCATTATTATTCGTTAAGGGGCAAAGCTGGTGGCAAATCATCGGTACTTCTATCTTAATATTCCCTAAATTAGCCCTTGGTCTATCTGGATTTGAAACTGGTGTAGCGGTCATGCCGTTGGTCAAAGGTCACGACCAAGATACCGAAGAACAACCCAAAGGGCGGGTACAAAATACCTATAAACTACTCACGGCAGCGGCGGTGATTATGAGTGTATTTTTGTTGACCAGCAGTTTAGTCACCACTTTACTTATTCCCGTAGAACAATTTGGACTCGATGGTAAAGCTAAAGGTCGTGCGTTGGCTTATCTAACCCACCTATACTTTGGCGATACCTTTGGCACTATCTATGACCTTAGCACCATCACGATTCTCTGGTTTGCTGGAGCTTCGGCTATGGCAGGTCTAATTAATATCGTACCGCGTTATCTGCCCCGCTATGGCATGGCTCCCAACTGGGCATTGGCAACCCGTCCGCTGGTTGTGGTATACACTGCCGTTGCTTTATTGGTTACCATCATCTTTCAGGCTAATGTAGAAGCTCAAGGTGGAGCCTATGCTACTGGAGTCTTAGTTTTGATGAGTTCCGCTGCATTGGCTGTAGCGCTAATGGTGCAGCGCCAAGGACGGAAAAAAAGTATGTTTATTTTCGGTACAATCACGTTAATTTTTATCTATACCACCATCACAAATATCATTGAAAGACCAGAAGGGATTAAAATCGCGGGTCTGTTCATTGCAGGAATTATTGCGACTTCAATGGTTTCTAGGGTTTGGCGCTCCACTGAATTGCGAGCCGAAAACATTACCATGGATGAAGTGGCACAGCAATTCATTGAGATTGCCAGTACAGGGGTAATTCGGATTATTTCCCATCGTCCCAACAGTCGCACTATTTCTGAATACGCTAGCAAAGAAAATAGCACCCGCGAAGATCACCATATTCCCCCATCTGATGCGGTGTTATTCTTAGAAATTAAAATTTCCGATCCTTCGGAATTTGCTGGCGAAATTTATATAGAAGGAGTTGAGGTCGGCAATTACCGCATTTTACGGGCCCAAGGAGCCGCTGTACCCAATACTATCGCGGCAATTTTATTGCATATCCGCAACACAACTCACAAATTGCCCCACGCCTACTTCGGTTGGGCTGAAGGAAATCCCTTTCAATATCTCATGCGGTTTATTCTGTTTGGTGAGGGTGATATTGCCGTAGTCTCTCGCGAAGTACTCCGTAAAGCCGAACAGAACCCGCAATGTCGTCCAATTATCCATGTTGGCGGATAATTTGTATGGTTCTAGTTTGTATGGTTGTTTTGATTAAGAATGAGACGTTTCTAGCGCTAAAATTTACTTAAGCACTAAAGTACTTACTACTAGCTTATTAAGGCTTCATAAAGTTTGTAGTAAGTGCTTTAGCACTATCTCAAGATAAATTAAATTAACTATAATTTAATCAACTATTGAGTCATAAATTAGCCTCATCTTAGCCCTTAAGGAGCAATCATGATTGATTAGAAAGGAAGGGAGGAGAAGAAGGGAAGATGCCCAGCCAAGTTTTATTGTTTAATTACCTGAGTTACAGCCCCAGTAATATCTGGATATTGGAACGCAAAATTATTAGCTATTGCTTTGCGCGGTATGACCTGTTGACCTTCCAGTAATAAATTCGCTGACTCCCCAAATACTAACAACAAAACCGCCGCCGGTGTTGGTAAAATCGCTAACTTCCCTGCGACTTGGGCTAAGGCTTGGGTAAATTCTTGATTAGTCACCGGTTGCGGAGCCGTGCCATTGACTGGACCCCTATAGCGATCATCCGTTAAACAGGTCACAATCAAGTTAACCAAATCATCGCAGTGAATCCAAGAAAACCATTGCTTGCCACTACCGAGAATCCCACCCAGCCCTAATTGGAAGATCGGTAAAATCTTCGCCAATGCGCCCCCATTACCCAGCACAATGCCTGTTCTGAGTTTAACTAAGCGAATTCCCATATTAGTTACTGGTTCTGCGGCAGCTTCCCATTGTTGACAAATCTGAGCCGGGAAATCCGTGCCGCTAAAGTTATACTCTTCAAAAATCTTGCTAGGATCCGTACCATAGTAGCCAATGGCAGAGCCGCTAATCATCGCCTTAGGTTTAATCGCTAGTTTGCCTAAAGCCGCTACTAAAGCTGTGGTAGTGACAACTCGACTAGCCAAAATTCTTTGCCGTGTTTGACTAGTCCATCGTTCCCCAGCAATGGGCGCACCCGCCAGATTAATTACTCCATCACATCCATTGAGCGCCTCCTGCCATAGTGCTGCGTCAGTCTGACTTTCGCGAATGGGGTCATAACCTACCACAGTAACCAGAGGCAACAAATGGGATGGAAAGAGCCGCTGCGCTTTTTGAGGATCGCGGGCAAAAACAGTAATCTGATTCCCTTGATTATGGAGGCGTTCTACGAGGCGAGTGCCAATAAATCCCGTCGCACCAGTCACAATGATTTTCATGAAAATTCCTCTATCTAAATCCTATCTAAATTCGGTATAAATTATGAGTAAAATAGGTGAGATGATCAGCAGGTCATAACCTATTTGAGACGGTCATCTGAGTCAAAGCTAGGAATTACACTGGATTTGCGACAACTTGACCATAAATAATGGCAATGATTTTTTATTAATGTTCAATTGTGGTTCTTACTCGATAAATCTTAACAAAAAGGTGTGATCATTAAAATAAACTTTGACTGCCAATAATTTGACCCCCAATAATTTAAGCATCAATATAATAAAGCAATCATAAAGCATCTAATTTATTGCCCTACCCCCCAGAAAGTTATACTCGAACAAATAAAGCTAAAAGAGCGTGGTTTAAACTATTTCTAGATGTTATCTCTAGATCTGTAGCATTTCTCGATAGGATAAACTAGGTTTTAAGAGATATTCATTAACTATGAGATAACCATGATTTCTGATAGTGTCGATAAATCCTTATTACCATAAAATTGGCTTTAAAGCCTCATCCTAAAGGATCGCTTTTCTTGGTTGCGTTATTTTAATCATAATTTAGTGATAATTAGTGGTAATTCGTCCCATGATGACACCAATGAGCAAACTCAAGCTGTTAGTGGTAGATGATGATCCCAGTTCGTTGCAAATGTTGCAGCGCACTTTTTATAGTGACTATGAAGTATTTAGGGCTAGTTCAGCAATAGAAGCGCTCACAATTTTGGCAGAACATAGAGATATTGCCGTCGCTATTTCTGATCAAAATATGCCAGAGATGCTGGGCACAGAATTATTTAATCAGATGGCGGTCAATTATCCTAATACGATTCGGATTCTCTTTACGGCTTCACCGAATACCGCTGATATTATTCGCACTGTCAACTCTTCCCAAGCATTTCGCTATCTAGCGAAACCCTGTAATGTTTCCCAGTTGCGGGATGCCGTACAGCAGGGCATGGATATGTATATTCTCTTGACCAATCGCACCCAAGCTTTAGAAAGCCAATTAGCTAGTGCCGAAGCTCGCTATCGGATGATTTTTGAAAGTGCTGTCGAAGGCATTTTTCAAGCAACGGTAGACGGACGTTACATTGTAGCCAATCCAATGCTGGCCAAAATTTATGGCTATGACTCAGCCGATGAATTAAAAACATCGGTTACGAATCTCAATCAGCAGTTATATGTTTTCCCAACACGGCGACAAGAGTTAATGCTAATCTTAGCCGAACGGGGCAGTGTGACTAATTTTGAATCGGAAGCAATGCGGCGGGATGGCAGGGTAATTTGGGTTTCTGAAAATATCCGTGCTATGCATGGCAACGATGGCAAATTAATTGGATTTGAAGGCACAGTCCAAAATATTACCGCTCGGAAACAGGCTGAGAACGAATCGCAACTTTTACAGAAGTTGAC
>JBAXSK010000182.1:0-9032 GCA_037130765.1 Pseudanabaena sp. ELA607 | reverse complement strand
CCCAAGATGGGAGAGGGAATAAGAAAAATTCTTCTGCTTCCCCTTCTCCTAAGCTTGGGAGAAGGGTTTAGGGGATGAGGGCTAGTTTTTAACATCACGTTTGATTAACTTGAAAAATTCAGGAATCTAGTCTTTTACAATCCCACTATTAGGAACATTAGGAATAAAATCGTGATCGATGCCCCATCTAATTTTGAGCCATTAACCCTGAGCAATTTACGCAATTTACGCGGTGAGTCTATGCCGCTGCGGGTGGGCATTGCTGGCAGTGGCTTTGTGGCAAAATTACGGGCGAGTTTATTTCACGAAGATCCCCGCACCGTAGTCACTGCCATCGCAGGCAATATTACCGCTGCTTCAGATATTGCTGCCGAATTTGGGGCGGTGGCTTTACCCCACTGGTCAGCGTTGGTGACTCAGCCTGACGTGGATTTAGTCGTAGTCTGCAATGTCAATCGGGATCATGCTCTGGTCGCTGAACAAGCCCTCAGAGCCGGTAAACACGTTATTGTGGAATATCCCCTAGCCTTTGATGTGGCCACAGCCCAAAATCTGATCACCCTAGCCCAAAGCAAAGACCTCTTGCTCCATGTGGAACATATCGAGTTGCTCGGTGGTGTGCATCGTTTGGTGGTGGAACATTTACCCCACATTGGCATTCCCATTTATGCCCGATATTCTACCCAAGGACCGCAAAACCCCGCCCCAGATAAATGGACTTATCAACCTGAATTATTTGGTTTTCCTTTAATAGCGGCAGTTTCGCGGCTCAATCGGCTCATTGTGCTGTGGGGCAAGGTTAATCAGGTATCCTGCCAAGTGCGTTACATCGGCGCTAATACCAATACGGTTGCGTCGGAACCAGAAGGCAATCGCTATCGTGCTTGTATTTGTAATGCTCAGTTGCAGTTTGCCAATGGCGTAATCGCTGACGTGAGCTATAGCAAAGGGGAATACTTCTGGAAACCAGAGCGGATTATGGAAGTTCAAGGCAGTGCTGGAGGCTTGTGGTTTAGTGGCGACAAGGGCACGCTACGCACCCAACAAGGTGATCTAGAACTAGATGCTGGTACAACCCGAGGCTTATTTAAGAAAGATACGGCTAATGTGTTGGGTTATTTATTTGGGAACGAGTCGTTGTATGTCAAGCC
Organism: Pseudanabaena sp. ELA607; assembly: GCA_037130765.1. Classification (GTDB taxonomy): domain Bacteria; phylum Cyanobacteriota; class Cyanobacteriia; order Pseudanabaenales; family Pseudanabaenaceae; genus JBAXSK01. The sequence continues at coordinate 7,881 of JBAXSK010000182.1, read as the reverse complement.
AGAGGCAATATTGCACTCTTTGCAAGTGGCAGTGGCGGCAGCAAAATCTGCTCAGACTAATCAAGTTGTAATCTTGCCTTAAAACTTCAGCTTTTCTCTGGTAGTACCACAAAGGCCCAGCCAGTTGCGATATAATGAGGGCGATCTGATTCGCTAATTCCCCCGCCAGTAATTACCGCAATGACTGCACCTGTTATTCTTCCTAGGGAGCAATCCCGCCCCAGCCTCCAGCCAGATGCGCCCAAATATCACATCATTACCTTTGGCTGTCAGATGAATAAGGCAGACTCCGAGCGCATGGCGGGGGTACTCGAAACGATGGGCTATGACTTTACTGAAGATGTCGAAACCGCTGATCTGGTGCTTTATAACACCTGTAGCATTCGCGATAATGCGGAACACAAAGTTTATTCATACTTGGGTCGCCAAGCAAAACGGAAACGGGATAACCCAAATTTCACCATTGTCGTAGCGGGTTGTGTGGCACAACAGGAAGGAGAAGCCCTCTTACGTCGCGTGCCAGAATTGGATTTGGTCATGGGGCCCCAACACGTAAACCGCCTTGATGATTTACTCGCCCAGGTATTTCAAGGCAATCAAATTGTCGCCACCGATGAAGCATTTATCGAAGAAGACATTACTACCCCTCGTCGCAATAGTAAGGTTACTGCTTGGGTAAATATAATCTATGGCTGTAACGAACGTTGCACCTATTGCATTGTGCCTGCGGTGCGCGGTGTTGAGCAGTCCCGCACCCCCGAAGCCATTCGCCGCGAAATTGAGGCTCTGTCGCAACAGGGTTATAAAGAAATCACGCTATTGGGGCAAAATATTGATGCTTACGGCCGTGATTTGCCGCCTGGGGGCATTGGTCAAGGGGTCGGCGGCAAGATTACCTTTACGGATCTGTTGCGTTATGTCCATGATGTACCAGGTATTGAGCGGATTCGCTTTGCCACTAGTCATCCCCGTTATTTCAGTGGACGACTTATCAAAGCCTGTGCCGAATTACCCAAGGTTTGCGAACATTTTCATATTCCTTTTCAGTCGGGAGACAATGATGTACTCAAGGCAATGGCGCGGGGCTATACCCATGAACGTTATCGCGAGATTATCCAGCAAATTCGTGAATTGATGCCCGATGCAGCGATTACCGCCGATGCGATTGTAGCATTTCCGGGGGAAACCGAAGCTCAATTTGAGCGCACCATGGAACTAACCGCTGATATTGGTTTTGATCTGCTCAATACCGCTGCCTATTCGCCACGTCCGGGTACTCCTGCTGCCATTTGGGAAAATCAGCTTAGTGAAGAAGTGAAACAGGATCGGCTGCAACGGTTAAATCATTTGGTCAATCAGAAAGCCGCAGAACGTTCCCAACGCTATGCCGGACGGATTGAAGAGATTTTGATCGAAGGCATCAATACTAAAGTTCCCAATCAGGTCATGGGGCGTACCCGCACCAATCGGATTACATTTATGGAAAATACCACTGGACAACCTGCTGAAGCACTGTTGGGGCAAACTTTCCGAGTCAAGATTACGGAAGTGCGTCCCTTTAGTTTGACTGGTTATGCGGTGGAGTAACAGCCAGCGTTCTCAATTTATCCCCGAAAATGTCCCTTTGATATATGACTAAAAAACAGCGCTCTATTGGTGTAGGTGTAGTCTGGAACGATGATCAGTCGCAAATTTTGATTGATCGTCGTTTGGATGAGGGAGATTTTGCCAATTATTGGGAATTTCCCGGCGGCAAAATTGAAGTCGGCGAAGATGCTCCGACCTGTATTCAGCGTGAACTAATGGAGGAATTAGGAATTACGGTGACGGTGGGGGACTTGTTGCTGCAAATTGACCACGAATATCCCAATATCTGCGTGAGTTTGTTTGTGCATCACTGCCAGATCGTCTCTGGTACACCGCAAACCCTGCAATGTGCGGAAATTATGTGGGTTGATGTGGCAGATTTAGCTAATTATAATTTTCCTGAAGCGAACTATCAGATTATTGAAGTACTCTGTCAGTGGCAAAAAGAGCGTCAATTGAAGCTCCAATAACCAATAATTTTGAGCTAAATTTCACTGCATGATGCTTTCATGCGCTAATTAATGCCCCATTTTATTTCAATTGATTATATTTGATTGGCTATATTTGAATGCTGTATGAGGTTGGTGATGCCACGACTGTGATAGACCTGCAATTGGCTTTATCAATCAATCACAACCGTCGAGGCATCAGTCCTTGAGCTTCTCCAACCACAAAACAATTGCCAGAATATCGCCAAAATAACAGAACCGCCAGAATTATCATCGCAAATCCAGCGTTTAGACTCAATTACCAAAACACTTAGTTAGCCTAATGATCTAGGTTAGTGATCTAGATGCGGTAACTATTCAGCAGCGACAAACTGTTTTAAAGCAGCGGCTAAACGAGCTTTACGACGAGCGCCAGTGTTGTTGTGCAATACGCCACGTTTTACGGCGCGGTCAATCTTGCTGTAGGCCAAGGACATTCTGGCGTTAACATTTTCGAGGGCTTCGGGGCTAGGGCTAGCTTTGTAAGCCGTCAGAGCCGCAAAATAGCTTTTCATCAAAGTTTTGACCGCAGATTTATAGGATTTATTTTCTAGGCGGTTGCGTTCGGCAATGAGAATACGTTTTTGGGCGGACTTAATATTTGCCATAGAATTGGGTGGATAGTTGGTAGTTGAGATATTTGGTAAGTTTTTTGCCCAATCCTGAGGCTACATCGACAAACCGACTTGACGCAGCTTAGATTTAGGATGGGTTGATTAACAAAGCATTGTCCATAATATCACTAATCCTCGGTGGGATTCAACCCTTTGGTGGCATTTTCTTTAGGGTTGACGTAATGGGTTTCTAGGCTATAGCTTAATTTGTCGGCAATGGCGGTAATCCAGTTTTCGTCTTGTTTGGTGTAACCACGGGGCATATTTGCACCAAGGATCATCACGCCTTTATTGGCAGCAGATTTCCCACCATCAGAGCCACCTATGGGCTGAATGATTAGTCCTTGGGTGTTGCTGGGCAGATAGGAAAATTCAAATCGCCCTGGGTAGAGCAACACATTAACCAGATAGACGGGCTTTTGGGTGTCAAGGACGCGCTCCACAATTTTGCCGCAGGGTAAAGGCTGATCCATCGCTAATAGGTTATGGGTTGCGATGGCATTAAGCTCCTGCTCAGCGGCTGGCTCTGGTAAGATGCCCCGCTGTAAGAGGAGCTGGCCGTTGTAATAAATTATTAGGGTTTTGGTGACGGTATTGGTGAGCAAGATATGGGATGCCCAAGCCAATTCGGTTTGCACGGTTGGGGGTAGATTGGGTTGCAGTAAAAATTGTTCTTTGCCGATCAGGGTCACGGCTTCAGGGGTTTTGGGTTGAATTTGCTGCCAGAGTAAGCCGATCAAAATCAAGATAGCGCTGAGTAAGACCCCAAGGGCATCAGCACGGGATTGACTGGTGGTGAGGTTGGCGGTGGTGAGGCGGTTAACGAGTAGCCCGATCCCCCCGATGATCCCCACCACTAGGGGCAAGTAACGGATCATAAATTTTTGGCAGATCTCAATTATTTCAAGATTATTTCAGGATTTCCAGTTCGATTTCCAGTTTCAAGAGTTAAGGTTTAGTCGTGGGGCGACCAAGGGGCCAATTATCTGGATTTGACGGCACGGTTAACGGTGCAGTTGGTGACGATAAAGGATTATTACCTGATGGCGCTGAAGAATTACCAGACTCAGGGCTAACGGGTGGTGTAACTGTTGCCACTGGCACAAAATGCACTACCACACAGGAAGGGATATTTTTAGGTTGGAATGGCTGAGATGGGGATGCTAATGGGGCAGTAAGTTGCTCTAAATCAAATGATGTCTTACCACTAACCCGAATCACTGGACAAACTCCCGTGGGTCTAACTGCTGTAACGACCGGACTTAAACCTGTGCTGTGGAAATTATGAGTTATTGCACCAGTTTTGAGCAGTTGCGATAACTCAGACCGTAATTTTTGCTGACATTTAGTTTCAGGATCGGGCTGGTTATTAACCGCGTTGTTTCGAGCCGCTAGATTTGTTGCTGAATTTACTGATGGATTTTGAGACATTCCCACCGGTGGCAATGAGCTAGGGCTTGACGTAACTATGGGCGCAACTGACCAAGTACAAGCCCCATCCAACACAGGATAAACCCATAAAGGTGCGGCCAGATCCGCCGCCGGTAAACCAGTCATCACAGGTGATAGCCGTTGCGGACTTTGCCATAAACCCCAACTACTGGGGCGATCGCTAGGACTAGGGCGATATAGCAAACTACGCAATAGATTAGTCTGCCCGATAGCTTGGTGATCTTGAATCAGATTAGTAAAAGCTTGTTGGGTTAACTGAGCCGTCAGGATCGGATTGCGGGAACGACGACGCAGCGGACGGGGTGGAGCTTGATTTTCCACTGCCGTAATGTCATCAGCGGTGAGATTCCCTTGGGCAAAAAACTTCTGAAGCAAAGGCTGCAACCTAGCATCAGGTAATTTACTCAAAAGTTGCAACCGACTGCCATTCCCCAAGGGTTTAGTCACTTGCAGATCAAAAATTAAGCTAGTTGGTTGGCGTTTGATTAACTGAGGTAAAAGCTCCTTCAAAGATGGCGCAAAAGGATCATAGGGATCGATAGTTAGGCTTACTACCCCATGCACTTGCACACCGCGCTTTTGACCTGCGGCAATTACCGTTTGCCACAGATCGAGGCTAGGCGTAACTTGGCTCACTGGGTTATTCGCAGCAGGGCTTGGGGTGTCCAACTTCTCTGCATTAGGCTGATTTGGCGGCGTGAGATTTTGGTCTACTGGCTGGGGCAACCAAGGGCGGGGTAAATCAGCGGCAGGCAGCAGGACTAAACCCTCAGCATTGACCACTTCGACAAAAATTTGGTTATAGCCTTGATCCACCGCATCATCAACTAAAGCGGCAATAGTCTGAGCATTAGCCTGAGGCGGTAATTGTAAGCGTAACCCATATAATTTTGTGGCGCTCCGGTTACGACAAGCCGTTAAATCAAGCCGATGTTTGGTAATGAGAGCTTCGTATTGGGTCTGATCACTTGGCTTGGACTCACTGACATTACGGGAAATATCTTGGCGTAGGCTATCTCGTAAATTAGCTTTTTGCGTTCTTTCCGCCGCATTAACCGCACAAGATGCTCCTAAAGATGGGATAGATGCATTAATCCGCCTATTACCCATAGCCCCATTAGCAGTATTGTTATCAATTTTGGTCACCGATGGCGCAGTTTCGGCTTGGGCTGACACACTCGTCGTTATGAGCAATATCATCCCAGCCCCACAACTTAGGCTCAATTGTTTGCCAGATTGCAATATAAATTTTTGTGAAATTAGCTTTAATGAAATTAGATTGAGTAAAACCTTAAGTCGAGAGGCGGGGTTAGGTTGGCGGAACATCATAGGTTATAGAGCCGTAATTATGGAGTTAATATCATCAGGGGAATAAAAAACTTTGAGTAAAATCTCAGAAAAAACTTCAGTAAAACAAAACCCAACGTCACAAATAGCATACTAGCCTCATTGGTTTTAACCTAACCCCACAAAGTAGGTAGATTATTACTGGCACTAGTATCTTGATGACATTGGGTTTTGGTTCCTAAATGCGACTGCATCCTTGGGGGATACAACCAAGCATTAGGGCTTGATATGGATTTGATGTGAGGACTTATTTACCTGCGCCTTCTTCACGACTAGCGGTTTGGATATACAGGGTGATCAAAAACACCGTGGGCACAATGAATGCCATAACTGTAGCCAACAGACCCAAGAAATTAACTTCCATGAATTTACCTCTGATTTTCTTAAAAATAGTTTATCTAATTTGTGAATCCAAACTATAGCGATTGGTACGGGTAATCAGTACAAGATGTACCATGCTCCCCGAAGCGCAATATTATGTGATCAATATTATCGGACACTGAGCCACGGACTGCGATTGTTTTGGCTACATTGCCATGATTTAATTTGCCGCAGATCTTGTGCGGGCTTTGTGGTTATGTCTGCACGTCAAAAATATTAGGCAAAACCAAATCCATAGACATCGCCGCCCCAAAATCAACATCTATATTAAAATTTACCCACTACATCAGCGACAGATTTACCAATTTACCAACCGCTTTTTTCAGTTAGGAATTAATTCTTTTGCCAATGGCGTTTGAGCTAACAAAGCTTAGTACCGAACCGTAGTGTTACCGCACCAAGCAAATCTGATACCCTAAAGAATCAATGTCTTGCTTTTATTAGTTTTTCATTATTTTTATAGCGAATTTATAGCGACCATACCATGACTGTGATTCAAGCCTTGCGTGGCACAAGAGACATTTTGCCTTCGGAAGTAATTTACTGGCAAACCCTAGAAGCTAAAGCCAGACAGATCTTAGCCCATGCTGGTTACCAAGAAATTCGTACCCCACTGTTTGAAGCTACAGAGCTTTTTGCCCGAGGCATTGGCGAAACCACAGATATTGTGGGCAAAGAAATGTATACCTTCACCGATCGCGGCGATCGCTCGTTGACCCTGCGCCCTGAAGGTACAGCCGGAGCCGTCCGCGCTTTTATTGAACATAAACTGTCGGCTCAAGGTGGGGTGCAGCGCCTCTGGTATACCGGAGCCATGTTTCGTTATGAACGCCCCCAAGCCGGACGACAACGGCAATTTCATCAATTAGGCGTAGAAGTATTAGGCAGTGCTGATCCTCGCGCCGATGCCGAAGTAATTGCCATTGCCAGCGATTTTCTCAAAGCATTAGGTTTAGATGCCTTGGTTGTGGATTTAAATTCCGTCGGCACTGGGGCAGATCGCCAAAATTACCGCCAAGCCCTCATTGAATATTTCACGCCCCACCAAGCCGATCTCGATCCCGACTCCCAAGATCGCTTGCACCGCAACCCCCTACGCATCCTCGACAGCAAAGATCCCAAAACCCAAGCCATCGCTGCTGCTGCCCCAAGCATTTTGGACTATTTAGGCCCAGAGTCCCAAAGCCATTTCGCCGCAGTCCAACAGCTACTCACCGATTTAAATATTAGTTATCGCATCAACCCTAGATTAGTGCGCGGTTTAGACTACTACACCCGCACCGCCTTTGAAATTCAATCCACCCAACTAGGGGCCCAAGCCGCCGTCTGTGGTGGGGGGCGCTATGACAAACTCGTGACCGAACTAGGTGGCCCTGATGTTCCTGCTGTTGGCTGGGCCATCGGCTTAGAACGACTGGTCATTTTGTTGCAACAATTAGCCACCCAAGAATTAACTGCACCAAAGGTCTATGTCGTCTCTAGGGGGCCACAGGCAGAAGCAAAATCCTTAGTCATTGCCCAAGAGCTACGTCGAGCCGCAATCACCACCGAACTAGACCTCAGTGGCGCAAAGTTTGACAAGCAGCTAAAGCGGGCTAATGGTTGCAAAGCTCAAGTGGCATTAATTTTAGGAGATACGGAAATCGAAAACCAACAAATTCAAATTAAATGGCTGGAAACTGGCGTACAAGAAACCATCGCCATTACTGATTTAATGCATCATCTCAGGCAAAAACTGATATAGGGGCAAATTAACGACAGATCTACAGCAGATCTATAGTAATAATTCCGTCCTATGCTTCTCGTTTGGGGCATCGTAGCCGTAGGTTGGGTTGAGGTATGAAACCCAACCCTAACAACCCTAATAAGCTTTGTGCTATTTCCGTTAACCCAAGTTTAATTCAACGTCAGTTCGATGATGTAGCAGACCCTCACCCTAACCCTCTCCCCTCTTGGGAGCTACCGTGTACACACAAGTCTAAATACCCCCTTTAATTCCCCCTTGCAAAGGG
>JBAXSK010000181.1:0-9085 GCA_037130765.1 Pseudanabaena sp. ELA607 | reverse complement strand
AAGCGAGCCATGAGAATCGGTAAGACTGCCGCTAAAATCTGCTGATTGAGCACATGACGATAATGGAAGAAGCTTAAAATACTACCCACACCAAAAAATGACAAAATACTCCCGGCACTCGCCACGCTCAGAATACTGCCCGCACTCGCCACACTTAAAATACTACTGACGCTACCAATACTCAAAATACTGCCCACGCTGCCAATGCTCAGCACGCTACCCACACTACCCAAACTTAAAATACTGCGATAACTTGCCTTAGAGTCAATGCCTTCAGGGGGAACCAGCCACAAATTGCCCATAGGATGCCTCTTTATGCCTCATGGAGCTTTTTGATCAACGAACGAATGTACTTAGGCACGGTGAGCGACTCCTGTTCTGCTAATTTCTGCAACGCTGCCCACTCACTGTCATTGAGCCTAACCCGCAAGATTTTTTCACGCATTTGTTCCGACATTTGGCACTTTCCACACTAATTGCTAATTGATTGAGATCCCCACTAGGGGGCACGTTACCACAAACTTTATCCTAACACCGCAGGATGACTTTAAGGATCTGATCCCCATACCTAAGACAAACTGAGCTATCGTATTAATAGAATCGTAATTCCCTTCCCCCACTGCTTTGACCAAGTTTGACTCCATCCCCGATGCCCTCAACGACCTTAAATGTGGTCGCATGATTGTTGTAGTTGATGATGAAAATCGCGAAAATGAAGGTGATCTCATCGGTGCAGCCCAATTTGCCACATCTACCATGATTAACTTTATGGCAGTCCATGCGAGGGGGCTGATTTGCCTAGCTATGACTGGGGAACGTCTGGATCAACTGGATTTACCGCTCATGGTCAACCGCAATACGGATAGTCAGCAAACCGCTTTTACGGTCAGCATTGATGCCGTCCAAGGCACAACGACGGGGATTTCTGCCGAAGACCGCTCCCGTACTATCCAAGCAGCGATTTCCCAAAAAACCAAGCCCCTAGACCTACGCCGTCCGGGTCATGTGTTCCCCCTGCGAGCCAAGGAGGGTGGGGTACTCAAACGTGCCGGACATACTGAAGCGGCTGTAGATCTAGCTAGATTAGCCGGACTCTACCCTGCCGGTGTGATCTGTGAGATTCAAAACGATGATGGCTCAATGGCGCGACTACCGGAACTAGTGGAATACGCCAAGCGCCATGATCTCAAGTTGATTAGCATTGCCGATCTGATCAGCTATCGACTCGAACACGAAAGATTTGTGCATCGCGAAGCCATCGCCAACTTACCCAGTATGTTTGGCGAATTTAAAGTTTATGCCTACCGCAATACCCTCGACAACACCGAACACCTTGCTATCATCAAAGGTAATCCCCAAGATTTTGCTAATCAAGCGGTTTTAGTGCGAGTGCATTCGGAATGCCTTACTGGAGATGCCCTTGGCTCGATGCGCTGTGATTGTCGTTGGCAACTTCAGAGCGCCCTCAAAATGATCGAATACGCCACAATTGGTGTGGTGATTTATTTGCGGCAAGAGGGGCGAGGCATTGGCTTACTCAATAAAATCAAAGCCTATGCCCTGCAAGACGATGGACTAGACACCGTAGAAGCTAATGAAAAGCTGGGTTTTGGCCCCGATTTACGCACCTATGGCGTAGGGGCGCAAATTTTGCATGACCTTGGCGTAAAGCAAATGCGTCTAATCACCAATAATCCGCGCAAAATCGCCGGACTCAAAGGCTTCGGCATTGAAGTAGTAGGACGCACCCCACTTTTGATTGAAACTAATGATTATAACGAGCGTTATCTAACCACCAAAGCCACTAAATTGGGGCATTTTATCCCTCTGGAATGATTTATTGCTCAGGTGTTATTAAAGGTACTTGACCACCCCCCGCCTGCGGCGTACCCCTCCAAGGGAGGGGAATTACAGACAATATTAAAATTCCCCGCCCTTAGAGGGGTGGCAGGCTATGCCTGACGGGGTGGTGTTATTTATTGCTTTCAAACCGTACCATTCTTAATTTGATTGACTATAACAGCCCAATCTAGCTAAATTAGTCATTACCCATTGCCAAATCTTGGTAAGTAAGCTAAATTAAAATGCAGTTCCTGATTAATCAGAACTAACAATTTTAAAAAATAAACCGCTTAGGAAACAGGAGGTGATGCCCATGCCAGATAGTAGTCATCAACACATGGGTCTTTTGGTTGCTGGACTGTGCGCTGGGGCTGTTCTCTAGAACCTCAGACATTCAGTAATCACGGTGCGTCTGCAACTGACTGTAAAGTTAGCAATTGTAAAGTTAACAACATAGTTACCAATTGCTCAATGCCTCCTACTAGGTGTTTGCCGGAAACTTAGATTTCCTCCCAGCAGTTAACGAGCCAAAAGATCCGCAAAAATAACCCAAGAAACCCATCGCTGATTAGTTATCTAGTATTTAATTAACTAGTAATTATGGCGGTGGGTTTCTTGCTGAAGAAGATATGCTTAAGGGATATAGTAGATTTAATCGCCCCAAGCTTCTATCAGCTTATTTCTTTAACTTACTCTCCTATGCCATCGGAAATCTCGCCTGCCCATACTGTTGCACCTACTTTTGATGCGCAACATCCCCCCGATCCTAAGCTGATTGATGCCTGTGTGCATTGTGGGTTTTGTTTGTCCACTTGCCCTAGTTATCGGGTGTTAGGCAAAGAAACAGACTCGCCTCGGGGCCGGATTTATTTGATGGATGGCATTAATACGGGGCAAATTCCTCTCTCGCCATCGGTGGTAGAGCATTTTGATAGTTGTTTGGGTTGTTTAGCCTGTGTGACTACTTGCCCGTCGGGGGTGCAGTATGATCAACTCATTGCGGCGATGCGTCCCCAAATCGAGCGCAATCATCCCCGCTCTTGGACCGAAAAAGCTTTACGGCAACTAATTTTCACGATTTTCCCTTATCCAGAGCGGTTACGTCCGCTGATGGCTCCATTGTGGCTCTATCAGAAATTGGGTCTGCAACAGAAATTACGGGATACGGGTTGGCTCGGAAAACTTTTGCCTAAACCAATTGCCGCGATGGAAGCAGTGTTACCAAATTTATCTTTAGCGGGTTTGCAGGATAATTTACCCGCTGTGGTTCCGGCGCAGGGTCAAAAGCGTTATCGGGTGGGAATGTTGCTCGGTTGTGTGCAGCGGGTATTTTTGCCGGAAGTCAATGACGCAACGGTGCGGGTTTTGGCGGCTAATGGCTGTGAAGTGGTGATTCCGTCGGTGCAGGGCTGTTGTGGCGCTTTATCCCATCACCAAGGTCAAGAAGAGCAAGCCAAAGCTTTTGCCCGCCAAACTATTGATACTTTTGCTCCTCTAAAATTGGATGCTTTGTTGGTTAATGCTTCCGGTTGTGGGCATACCTTAAAAGAATATGGGCACTTACTCAAAGATGATCCAGACTATGCCGCTCGTGCTGCTGAATTTGCGGCTCAGGTGCAAGATGTGCAGGAATTTTTGGATAAGGTGGGTTTAACTGCCCCTTTATCACCCATTCAAGCTGAGCCGGTGGTGGCGGTCTATCAGGATGCTTGTCATATGTTGCATGGTCAAAAGATTAGTTTGCAACCCCGTCGCTTATTGAAACAGATTCCCCAATTGCAACTGAGGGAGCCGGTAGATGCGGCTTTATGTTGCGGCAGTGCTGGGGTGTACAACATTTTGCAGCCTGAAGTGGGTTATGAACTGGGACAACAGAAAGTCACAAATCTGACTAATACCGCAGCTAGTATTATTGTGTCGGCGAATGTGGGCTGTAATTTACAGATTCGGCAACATTTGGCAATTCAAGGGAAACAAATTCCGGTGTTGCATCCGATGCAGCTTTTAGATTTAGCCATCCGTGGTAAATCATTGAGTAGCCTGACGAACTAGTGATTACTATTCATATTGACTTGGATCTATCCTATCTAAATGGCATAGCACTAGAGAAACAGAACTATCTCCTAAGACTTCTAACTATAGGCGAATTGCTTCACCATTAGATCCCGACTATGATTAGCTCATAAATCAAATCAGATTAATCACTAATCTTCAGATAGAAGGAGCCGAAAATGGAAACCAAATTTAACTTTGATGGCAAGTATCTTTATATGCCCGTAGCATTTCGGGAAGACTTCAATAGCTTTGCACCGATTAGCCAAACCCAAGCATGGTCATTATTCTTCACTGGTAGCCGTGATGATATGTATCTGGGACAAAACTTTGAAGCTGGTAAATTTTGGACTAACCTAACTATCGGTGTTACCTTAGCCAGTACCTTGGCAGCTTTAGTATTTAAGATGTACTAGAGTGTACTGGCAAGAATGAAGTTAAATTCTAATTCCATATTTTACTTAGAGTTTAATCCATAATCAACCATAATCCCACAAAAACTATAGCTCCTCTAATCTATTTGATGGATTGAGGGGCTATAATTTTTGTGATTGCAAAGTTGTTAATAAAGTTGTTAATATAGTCAATCAAAGTAAGAATGGCATGACTTGAAGGTAACAAATAGCATCACACCCTCAAACAGGGGATGGGCAAGTGCTTTTAATATGTCAGAATTATTTGGCATGACTATAATATTTTAGTATTATTACCCAATTGGAAAGGATAAAAATTATGAGTACTGATTGCTCAACGGTAAAAAGACTATCCTGCCCGTAAAGCCGTAAAGGATTTATAATTAAAATCGATAATTAAGCGAAATTGTGATGATGATTGAGCCAAGACAAGCTTTAAATAAAGCATATTTGAAGAGAAATCCTGATGCGGATATGCTGGAACAGTTCAAGGCGCAATTGGTGGGGTTGCTCAACCAAATTAATGAAGTTGAATCGGAAGAGTTTCACAAGAATCTAATATCTGACTTTCTAAAGAATGCATACTATAGCCCTGATTATTTTATCAATACGAAGGGGCGGAATGATTTGGTGATTCATCATGGGAAAGATGCGAATAGTGCGGTGGGAGTAATTATAGAAGCGAAAAAGCCGACCAATAAGGGGGAAATGTTGCAGCCGGATCGCTTAAATGTGAAGGCTTTGCAGGAGTTGGTTTTATATTTTCTGCAAGAGCGGATTAGGACAAAAAATCTGGAAATTCGGCATTTAGTGGTGACTAATGTTTATGAGTGGTTTATTTTTGATGGGAATCTCTTTGAAGGGTTGTTTGCACAAAATAAAGCTTTAGTGAAGCAGTTTGAGGATTTTACTGAGGGGCGGCTTAGTGGTAAAAAGACGGATTTCTTTTATAGGGAAATTGCGGAACCAGCGATTAGTCGAGTGATTGAACAAATTCAGTTTGTGCATTTCGATCTAAGGGATTGGCAATCGCTGGATCTGGTTGATCTGTATAAAATTTTTTCGCCGCAGCATTTACTTAAGTTGCCCTTTGTGAATGATAGCAATAGTTTAAATAAGCCTTTTTATAATGAGTTGCTGTATATCATTGGGTTAGTGGAAGTTAAGGATAAGGGTAAGAAGTTAATTAGACGATTGCCGGAAGGAGAGCGGCAGGGTGGTTCTTTGATTGAGAATGCTATGGCGCGTTTGGATAGTTTGGGAAAGATCCAACGGTTAAGTCAGCCTGAGGAATTTGGGGATGGTTATGAGGAGCGGTTATTTAATGTGGCGTTGCGATTGGCAATTAATTGGATTAATCGCATTCTATTTTTAAAATTATTGGAGGCGCAGTTAATTAAGTATCATCAAGGGGAGCGGGATTTTGCCCATGAATTTGCTTTCTTAAATTTGGCGAAGGTGAAAAATTATGATGATTTGAATAGTTTGTTTTTTGATGTGTTAGCGCGGGAACAAGATAAAAGGGATCAGGATGTGAGGGCGACGTTTGCCAATGTGCCTTATTTGAATAGTTCGCTGTTTGAGCCAACGGAAACGGAACAGGAAACAATTTTTATTAGTAATCTGAAGGATCGGAATCTCTCTATTTTCGGGGCGACGGTGCTAAAAGATAACAATGGTAATAAGCGATCGGGGGATTTGAATGGGTTGGCTTATCTGTTTGAGTTTTTGGATGCTTATAAGTTTAATAAAGATGAATTTGAGGACGAGCAGGAAGATAGTGAGAAGCTGATTAATGCTTCGGTTTTGGGTTTGATTTTTGAGAAGATTAATGGTTATAAGGATGGCTCTTTTTATACACCGAGTTTCATTACGATGTATATGTGTCGGGAGACGATCCGGCGGGCGGTGGTGCAGAAGTTTAATGAGGTGAAGGGCTGGAATTGTCAGGGTTTGGATGATTTGTATGAGAAAATAGAAGATAAGAAGGAAGCAAATGTAATTATCAATAGTCTCAGGATTTGTGATCCGGCGGTGGGTTCAGGGCATTTTTTGGTGTCGGCTTTGAATGAAATCATTGCGATTAAGAGTGAGTTACGGGTTTTATTGGATCGCTCTGGGAAGTCTTTAAGGGATTATCGGGTGACGGTTAAGAATGATAAGTTAGTGATCCGTGATGATGATGGGAATTTGTTTGCATATAATCCCAAAAATCACGAAAGACAGCGGGTGCAAGAGGCTATTTTTCATGAGAAACAGACGATTATTGAGGGTTGTTTGTTTGGGGTGGATATTAATCCGAATTCCGTGACGATTTGCCGTTTGCGGTTGTGGATTGAGCTTTTGAAGAATGCTTATTATCGGGTTGATGGCAATCTCGAAACTTTGCCAAATATCGATATTAATATCAAGGTTGGGAATTCTTTGATTAGTCGGTTTGGGTTGGATGTGGATGTGAGGCAGGTTTTGCAGAAGCAGAAGTTTAGTATTGAGCAGTATCGGAATGCGGTGCAGACTTATCGTAATGCGGAAAGTAAGGCGCAAAAGCGAGAAATGGAAGGTTTGATCGCGAAGATTAAAAATGGTTTTTCTGTTTATCTTGGCGATCATACTTCTGACAAAAAGAAATTATTAAAGTTGCAGCAAGAACTTGCTAAAAAAGAACATCCTCTTTTATTTGAGTCAGCCGCAGACAAAAAAATTCGCGAGAGAGAAATTACTAAGTTAAATAATGAAATTGATAAATTAAAGGCTCAAATTGCTGATATTGAAAGCGGTAGGATTTATAGTAATGCTTTGGAATGGCGGTTTGAGTTTCCTGAAGTTTTGAATGATGATGGTGATTTTGTTGGGTTTGATGTTGTAATTGGGAATCCGCCTTATGGAGTAAAATTAAATAAACAAGAAGACTCTCTGTTTAGGCAAAACTATCAAGTATCGAATTATCAAATTGATACATATACATTATTTACTGAATTAGGTATAAAGATTAGTAATTCCCAATTTATTCTATGTTTTATTATTCCTAACACTTGGTACGCATCAATTTATAACACTCAATATAGAAAATATTTAATAGACAATAAATTTATTAATAGTATTACAATTTGCCCAGTTAATACTTTTGATGATGCAGTAGTTGAAACCTGTATTTTAGAATGTATCCCCAAAAACAATAAAGATTATTTTGAAATTTATTCTCTTAAAAAAGAAGAACTAAACAAGGTCCTATTTAGAGATATTACGTCCAATGAAAGATATTCAATTGGTTCATTTTCACAATCAAGTGATTTCACCTTGACAAAGAAAATAATTGATTCTAACGAAAAAGTAAATGATTATTTTGATGTGATATGGGGAATAAAAGTTTATGAGAAAGGTAAAGGAAATCCTCCTCAAACTGGTGAAGAATCACAACAAAAAATCTTTCATTCACCAAGTCGCCTCACTCCTACACATAAGCCTTTAATTGGAGGTAGTGAGATTTTTCCATACAGATTATCATGGAAAGGTGATTTTGTAAATTATGGAGATTGGATTGCTGCCCCCAGAAAGCCGATATGGTTTGAAGCTAGTCCTAGAGTTGTTGTTAGGGAGGTTACATCAAAAGGAAACATTTTTGCAACATTAATATTTGATGAATATGTTTTCTCAAATTCAGTTGACGGAATAAAAAGCAAATCAAATAATCTTCAAGATTTAAAAGTTTTGCTTGCGATACTTAACTCTAAATTTGCACGATTCTTGCACTTAAACAAATCTGGTAATAGCTCAAAAGACACTTTCCCTAAAATTTTACTTCAAGATCTCAGAGAATTTCCATTTCCTAAAAGCAGAAATAATTTCGAGAAAATCTCAATACTTGTTGACAAAATTCTCATTGCTAAAAAAGCCGATCCTAAAGCAGATACAAGTGAATTAGAAAAAGCGATCGATCATTTAGTTTACAAACTCTATCAACTCACCTATGATGAGGTAAAAATCATTGATCCAGAATTTGCCCTGACCGAGCAGGAATATAGAGCGATTGTAATAGAGTGAAACTCCTAAATATGAGCTAAACAAAATAAAACAACAACCCCAAATATATGAAAGCCACCAACTCACTACTTAATCGAATCACCCAAAATGCCGGACAATGCGGCGGTCGTCCCTGTATTCGAGGAATGCGAATCCGTGTCACAGATATATTAGAAATGCTTGCCGAAAACGTCAGTATCAGTGAAATATTAGAAGACTTCCCTGATTTAGAGCTTGCCGACATTCAAGCTTGCTTAGTCTTTGCCGCACGTCGTACAGATTTTCCGAGACTAACTGCATGAATATCTGGATTGATGCCCAACTTCCACCGACACTCGCCAACTGGATTTCCAGTAATTTTGATATAATCGCAATATCGTTAAAAGAACTATCCCTACGAGATGCCAAAGACATTGAAATATTTGAAGCAGCCAAAGTTGAGAATGCAATCATCATGACAAAAGACAGCGATTTTATAGACTTAGTATGTCGTCTAGGTATACCGCCCCAAATCCTATGGATTACCTGTGGCAATGTCACCAATCGTAACTTACGGCAACTTCTCACCGCAACTTTATCCGCAGCATTAGAACAAATCAAGCAAGGAGAAGCGATCGTTGAGATAAGTAACAAGTAACTAAATCACGCGATCACCATGCTGATACAAGCGAATTAGAAGAGGTGATTAATTAATAGTTTAGTTTACAAACTCTATCAACTCACCTATGATGAAGTAAAAATTATTGAGCCAGAATTTG
>JBAXSK010000180.1:0-9101 GCA_037130765.1 Pseudanabaena sp. ELA607 | reverse complement strand
AATTAATTATTTTTATGTTTTATGGGAGTAAAATAACATTTTTTGCTCCTTTTTTTGTCCATCTTTCTATCTGTCAATACTTTTGACTCCCTCCATCTTCTAAATATTTAACCACTTTCTCTCAAGATTTTTACAAACCTATTATACACTCTTACTTGCATTATGTGCCATTTTTATTTTGTTTGACTATAAACACCCTCTGAAAGCAGTTAATCAGAGGGTGTTTTAGTGTGATGCACAGTATTAGAAATACAGTTAGAAATCCAATTAGAAACGAAATATCAACCGCTGTAAGTATCTTCTTCGGCGCGTTCTAAGGCTGACTTCTCGCGAGCTTTTTCGTGTTGGCGTTCTTGAGTTAACAAAGAACGTGCTGCATCGACCACTATACCGCCACCGATAAGAGATTCTGCGGCGCGTTCCAAAACATTAGCATCTAAATTTCCTTCGGCAAGGCGACCTAATGCCGCTAAATCACGGATTTTGTCTTCAATCACACCACCAGCAACATCATCTAAACCTTCTACGGCTCTTTCTAGCATATTACTTTCGAGTCTTTCACCATCAAGGCGTTGCTTGGTTAAAAATTCTCTGGTTTCATCAGTTTCACTCATGATTAATTCCCTCAATTTGTGTAGTTATCCAATCCATCAACCCAAGCTTAGACAAAAATGTATCAAAGCTTAGACAAAAAATGTAAAAAGCAAGAAGCCTAGATAAAACATAGTTTTACAAAGGATTCTCTTAGTATTATCTGTGAAATTACCGCTAAATATGATGGGCTATTTAATTCTCCTGAATCTTTTAATCTAGCTAATCTATTGTGGCAAAATTAACTTAGGGTGGTTTAGTCCCAGAACCTGTCCCGAAAATCTTTTTTGGCGATGATCCTAGATTCAGCTTACATATCACTATGGCATTGATTTTGTTGCGAGATTCTCCCATGTTATGCCACTTCATCTTTGCCGTAATCTTTCGTGAATTAATGCGATATAGTAGGAGACTTGCCTGAGTTAGAGATCTCCTCTGTGAGTTTCGGGTAAATGCCCAGAAAATGCCCAGATCACTGACTTTTGAGGGGAATTTACCAATTGTCCTACTTTTACACCACACACATAGCCCTATTGATTAATTAAATTAATATGCCTGAATTACCGGAAGTTGAGACGGTGCGCCGAGGTTTAGTGGCGACAACCCCGGGCTGGGAAATCACCGCCTGTGAAGTACTTTTAGCTAAAGTGATCGCCCCACCAACTAATGCGCGGGAATTGAGCGCTATTATCCAAGGCGGTACTATCGATGCATGGGAACGACGGGGCAAGTATTTATTGGGCACAGTGGTCAAACAAGGCAAAATTTGCGGTCAATTAGGCGTGCATTTACGGATGACTGGGAGTTTACGCTGGTGTGATGTGAGTGAGCCGGTGGGTCGTCATACCCGCGTGCGCTTTTGGCTGCAACGGGAGCAAGCTCAAAAAGAATTGCGTTTTGATGATCAGCGGACATTTGGGCGACTGTGGTGGGTTCCAGCCGATGCTAGTACACCAGAGATTATGACCGGACTGGGGGCGATGGGGTTAGAACCTTTTGATCCTGCTTTTACACCGTCCTATCTCTGGCAACAGTTACGGACACGGCGGCGGGCCATCAAAACCCTGCTGTTAGATCAAACCATTGTGGCGGGTATTGGCAATATTTATGCCGATGAAGCTTTGTTTTGCAGTGGGATTCACCCAGAAATTTTAGGGCAGGATCTCGCTTCTCATGGACTCGAAAATCACAATCCTGATGAATTACCGCCTAAGATTGTTGCTTTACATCAAGCAATTATTCAAGTTTTACAGGCAGGGATTGATCACGGGGGGACGACTTTTAGTTCATTTCAGGATGTGGCAGGTTTAAAAGGTAACTATATCGATCATGCATGGGTATTTCGGCGCACTGGGCAACCCTGTCGGGTGTGTCAAACTGCCATTGTTCGCCTCAAAATTGGTGGTAGATCGTCCCATTTTTGTCCGCAATGCCAACCCTTCTAGATAAATCTCACTCGTGCCAAGATCTCAAAATCAGCTTAAAAAGTTCGCGTTAAAAAGCTCGATTTCCTTCGCGAACAGGGTATGATCACAGGGTGGGAATGGTTTCGGTTTGATTAACTGGGTTTAGTTAATATAAATGCTGTATTGAGGATTCGATGATCTCAATAACCAAGGGCTTAACGAATGCATAGATTGTTCTGACGGAGATCCCTGTGATTTTGAGGTTTGTAAGGTAATGGAAATCTTTATCGAATTTGGGCAATGGGCGGACGCGATGCCTGTTTGGTGCAGTGATAATTCGCCGCACTACCGTTCCCTATGGCTCAATCCTCAGTCTGAATCACCCCAGCCTCAGTGTTCATCAAAGTTTGTTACTAAAGATTTTCTCCTTAAACATCGTGATTCTATTGCGCCTTGGTCTATTAGGCTTCTGTTATGGGGATATTTAGTCGCTTCTCCAGCAGGAGTAATGGCTCAAGCTGTCCCCCCTGCCCCGATTATCCCTGATGGCAGTACTAGCACCAGTACCCAAGTTACGCCCCAAGGGGCAGTGATTGTTACGCCAACTAGTACGGCGACAGCGCCTAATGGCACAGTAACAACTATTCCTCCCACTTTACAGAATGGGAATCTATTCCACAGTTTTGAGCGCTTTAATGTCCCCGCTGGAGGGGTCACTTTCAGTAAAGGAGAGTCTAGTTTTGATGGCACACAGGTACGGAATATTGTCAATCGTGTCACGGGGAATGAACCTTCTCAAATTCTCGGCGAGATTCGGAGTCGGGGGGATTTTCCTAATGCGAACGTTTATCTATTAAATCCTAATGGAATTATCTTTGGGCAAAATGCCAAACTCGATGTGGGGGCTTCGTTCCATGCCACTACCGCCACAGGAATGCGCTTTGATAGTGGGCAAACCCTGACCACTATTGACCCTAAAAGTCCCCAAGGGCAAGTTTTTCCCGCAGGGCAACCCAGTCAATTGGAATTTGCTGTGGCTAATCCTGCCCCTGTGGTCAATGGTGGTAATCTGGAAGTTCCGGCGGGTAATAACCTGAGCCTCACCGGTGGCACTGTGGTTAATACTGGTACACTCAAAGCACCCGAAGGAAATGTTAATTTAGCCGCAGTGCCGGGCAATCGCACCGTAGTTTTAGCCTCTAATCAGGGAGTATTACAGCTATCCATACCAGCGGAAGTATTGCCTACCAATTGGAATGGTCAGCTTAGCACCTTACCGAAGTTAGCCGAAGCTCTAACCGCCGCTGTACCTAATGCAGATCAAGTAGTAGTACAAGCCGATGGCACATTGAAGTTAGTTGATAGCACCGCTACCCCTGCGGCAGCAACGGATGTGGTGATTAATCAAGGGGCGATCGCTCTAGGGGGGAATTTACAGAGTCAACATCTGCAATTAGTCGCCAATGGTGCAATCAATCAAGTGCCATCAGGGGCGATCTCTGTGCCGAATGCGGTGGTGAGTGCCACTACCAATAATCCCATTCCAGCGAGTGTGATAGAATTTTCCGCCAATGGGAATTTGCAGTTAAATGGCTTACAGAATCAAATTAATGGCACACTGAATATTATTGAGCGAATATCAGGAAATTTATCCGGAACTGCCAGCAGTAATTTTCTGATCCAGAATACGGGGAATCTGATTTTAGGGGCAATTTCCGCCCAAGATTTGACTCTCAATAATGTAGGTCAATTAACCGTGCCCACGGCTGTAAATCTGGCCGGTGCTGCTGTCCTCAATACCCAAGCCAATCCCTTAACTCCTGTAGATACTAACAGCGGCAATCTAAATCTACAAGCCGATCTCAAAGCGGCACAAATTCAACTCATCGGCAATAAAATTAACTTTAACGCCAATAACGGCCCTAATAGCAATAATAATTTTAGTAATGTTCCCCTTAATTTAACTGCTCTCAATGGGAATATCCGTTTTGATGGGGCAATTAGTCTGGCCCGTCCTCTAACTATTAGAGCGCCTCTAGGTTCCATTACTTTTAATGGCATGGTTAATGGCGCAATTAATTCCAATAGCAATCTGACTAGTAATAGTACGCTCCATATTAGCAGCGGTCAAGTTTGGCAAGCCTTAGAGCCTTTTGGGGCAACAGTTCCATTACGAGCATTACAAACTACCGTACCGTTAATTAATCCGGTTAGCCTGTGGCTGCAAACCCAAGGTAATCTCACCCTCGGTAATGTCAGCACTGCCGATGGCGCTAACAGTGCAGGAATTGCGCTCATTAGTCAAGGACAATTAAAAGCAGGTCACCTCAACACCAGCCAAAGACAACAAGCCGGAGATATTATTTTACGAGGGGCAAATGTTCAAGTATCATCCCTTGCTGCGGTGGCTACCGGACAAGCCGGAAATATTAATGTAATTAGTTCCGGAACCTTGCGCGTCACTGACACTGTAACTATTAATTTGCCATTGTCGAATCTGAATGGGAATATTAGCAACCCTAGTATTATCGCTGTTGGATTGGGACAGGGCGGCAATATTTTCTTGCGTCACGGTGGATTGACAGACTTTTGGGTGGGGAATGCGGGCGTTAATGGCACTCAGGGGGCTATAGTTTCTAATAGTGCTGCATTTATGCCTCTATTGCGATTACCGTTAGGCACGGTTACCATCAACTTCGGTAATATTACCTTTGCGCCCACTATTGAGTCCAAAGATTTGCTGATCAATAATAACAATTCAATTCTCTTTCCCGCAACGTTCCAATCTTGGCAAAGACAACTGGCGAATATTGGCGATATTAATTCTAGGGAACAAGCCAGTGGTTTCTTGCGTAACCGACTCTACAACGATGCGTGGAATTCCCTTGAAGGTAATTACATTAATGAATTTCAAACCTTTTCCCGACGAAACTTACAAACGGGTAAATTTAGCCTTTTAGAAGTACAAGCTAAATTGGATCATATTTCTCAACAAACCCAGAGCCAGTCCGCTTTAATTTATCCCATGCTTTTTGCCGATCGCATCGAAGTGATGATGCTGTTACCCTCTGGCGAAGCGATTTATCAAGTGACACCAATTCCCCAAAACCTGGTTAGCAAGGTGATCCAAGACTTCCGTTATTATCTCAACGATCCTTTAAGTGATGATTACCTAGTCCCTGCCCAACAACTCTATGATTGGCTAATTCGTCCTATTGAGAGCAATCTGGCTGCAAACAATATCAAGACCCTAGTTTTTGTGATGGATAGTAATTTACGCACTATTCCCGTAGCAGCACTCCATGACGGCAAAAAATTTGTGATTGAAAGATTTGCCATTGCCAGTATTGCCTCCTTACGGTTAACGGATCTCAGCCCTCGAAGTCGCGAGAATAATGTGCTAGCGATGGGTTTATCTCAGTCTAGGGGCGGATTTGCACCATTACCTGCCGTAGAATCAGAAGTACGGATTATTAGTTCTAAAATCATGACTGGCAGCGTCTTTTTAAATGAGAATTTTACCTTAGAGAATCTGCAAAATCGCCGCCAAAAGGGAAACTATAATATCATTCATTTAGCTACCCACGCCCAATTTATGAATAATAGTCCTGAAGGTTCTTTTATTCAATTGTGGGGGCAAAGACTACGTTTAGATCAATTACCCGGCTTAAGATTTGAATCACCTAAAGTAGAAATTTTGACCTTGAGTGCCTGCCAAACTGCGGTGGGCAACAATTTGGGCTTAGCTGGTTTAGCGGTTGAATCAGGGGCGAAGAGTGTGCTAGCTTCGTTATGGTCAGTGGCAGATGTGGGCACGGCTCCATTAATGATTGGTTTTTATCATCATTTGCGTGATGCTCCCTCTAAGGCAGTGGCGTTACAGCAGGCTCAGTTGGCGTTACTTCAGGGTAAAGTTCGTTTAATAGATGCTGCGCCACAGCCTAAAGGGCTACCAACTCCGGCAACACCAATTAGAACGCAGCAAATCATTACGGGATTACCCAATTTAGCGGCGATTCCCTTAAATCAGCGCAGTGCAGTCACTAATCTGAATCACCCTTATTTCTGGTCGTCATTTATTTTGATCGGTAATTGGTTGTAATGGTAATTGGTTGTAATAGAGAATTATATTTAAAGTTCATCAGGAATCAAGTAAAGTAAATTAAATGTAGATTAAATTACGAAAAGCTGAGGGTCGCTTGATATGACAAACCTCTGCCCATGTAATTGTCTGTGTTAATACTTCTAGTTGGAAACATACATGGTAAACTCAATGTGACTCAACTAAAGAATCAACAGCCTAAAAAATAACTAAATCAACAAAAGCACTATGGGAAAATCAATTCAAGAACTGAGTGATCAACTAGCAACTAATAACTTGACCATTGCCGCATTAGAATCGATTAATTTCATTACTAATAACGCATGGCAAAATGTCGCTGGTTTCGAGAACACTATTAAAGCCATCACTGGCAAGAGTGACGTGGATTCAATCCAGAAAATTGGTCGTAAGGCAATCGCGCTCTACAACGACACGGCTGAAGGATACCAAATAGCTCTATGGCTTTATCAAGTTGTTGATCACACTGATAAAGCACTGAGTACTTTCTCTTTCGGTTCAAGATTCAATGAGAAAATCCCTTTGTCGAATTTCTTTAATGAATTAGCTCTCAAATCAGAGGAAGCCCAATCCCTCGATTTATGCCTGAAACTAACTGCGGAATTAACTGCCCTTTGCTATCTCAACGGGATTTCTGACAAGCAGATTGCCTATTTTGGTCAGTCTTTACCAGCATATAAAAATGATTCATTGATGCGGATGGCTGGTTTGGTGTGCTTTGATGGTCTGTTGCCTTTAGGAGCAAATTTCACCGACAAAGTATTATCGCGGATGAATCAGATTACGCCCCATGAATTGCGCGACAATCTGACTTTTCAGAAGATCCGCGAGCTAATTCCTGGTGCGTCTGATGATGCTAAATTGAAGTTTATTCGTGAGGTCTTCTCTTCTGCGAAAGATTGGATGGACGAACTAGTTAAAGAGCATGATTTGTCCCCCCAAGCCATTGGCAAGAGACTGCATGGTTTAGTTGACTTTACCGATGACAAGTTAGATTGCCTTGGTGCGTTTTTAGATGCGGTACTTAATTATTACGAACATACAGGTACACAAACCGTAACGCGGCGGTTGATTGAGCGTGCCGCAACTGAAGTTTAAGCGATAGACAACTCAATTTACAAACAAAAAGCCCTTAGATTTTAATGATTTGAGGGCTTTTTGGCGCAGGCAAAGCTCAGGGCAATCAATAGGCGACAGATACACACTCAAGGGCAAAGATAAATTACTGGTGTTGCATGGAGTAAATGTGCCACAATTTTTTACGGTATTCTTTTAGAGCTTTAATATTCTTGCCATCTTCTTTGCTGGTTTCTAGCTTATTTTTTACATCCTTTTACATTGCAGCAGTTAAATCATGATGGGGCACAAATTAATTTTGAACCTTTGGCATAATCTATGTTCGGCAAAACATCTGCCCGCTAAATATTTTTCAGCCAGATATGCAGCCAAGATTAATGCTTTTGCCGTCAATGGGTCATCCCATCCGCCCCAACTTGCCCCAGTATCAGATCAAAAAATATCAGATCAAAAAGAACTGCATCGTCGTTTCAAGTACAGTGTTCTCGGAGCAACTGTCCCCCTCTCCCTCGGACTGCATGGTTTGATCTTACCCATAGCCAGCAGTTGGTACGGCAGCCCTAACAGCGTCACTTCTGCCAACCCTCGATCTGAAGTTTTGATTGATGTTTCTGTCCTTGAACCGCCAGCGGCAATTATTACACCATCCCAAGCTGTTGCCGCCCCTCCCAATAGCCAGCAGCCCAGTGATGACGACTCGATTGCGGCTCTGCCGACTAGTTTTGGCTTACCCCACGGCAATGGCGGCGCAATTCCTGCTCCCTCTAATCAGTCAGAGAAAACCTCTGAGCCAACCACCTCACCCCAAGCCGCCACCGCCGGAAATCTCGCCCCAGACAACACACCGCCACAATCAGACCCACCCAAATCTACACCCACCCCTCCTGCCCCCAGTCCCATTGCTAGCTTCAATCCCATGATTGATCGGCTGCTGACTAGCAATAGTTTCAGTAATCAACAAGTCGCGCTGCCGCTTAATATTGGGGGGGGCAAAGGCACAACGGCTTCACTAATTCCATCAGGGATTGGTCAGATTGGGCGCGGTTTAGGCTGGGGCAATACCGGTAACCGTAATGGTGGATTCGGTAACAGCAACCTTAGCAGTAATAATATCGGTGCATTTTCGGGACGCTTGGGCATACCATTTGGCTCTCCCAACGGTCGTGGTACTGGTAATAATAGTTCAGGTAACAATTCAGGCAGTGGCTCAGGTAATAGCGCTAATAATGGGAATGGGAATTCTGATCAGAGTAATGGGAATGGCAGGGGGCGCATCCGTTGCCAGGAATGTGGTAAACCCCAATATCCCACCAGTGCTAGAGAACGGGGCTTAGAAGGAGCCGCTACCGTAGCCGTTGATATTGCCCCCGATGGTACTGTGACTAATGTACGCATTCTCCAAAGCTCTGGACATCCTGAATTAGATGAAGCCGCCATTAATGCCGCAAGGAGCTGGCGTTTTGAAGCTTCCGCCACTGGTAAACAAGCCGTACCTGGACGCATGAACTTCCAGATCGAAGGTTCAGAATATGCCCAAAGTAGTCAACAACGGAACCAACAACAACGGGATCAAAAGCAAACAGATGCTCCTCCTGTAGCTGCTCCTGCGCCAAGTAATGGTGATACTCCCATTGCCAGCCAAACTAAGCCGACTAACCCTATAACTACGCCAAGTACCGCCCCATCTAATTCGGCTGTAACTGCCCCAAATTCTGTAGTTAACAATGGCAATGCTACACCTAATTTAGTTCCCAACAATCCATCTAATAATATACCGAATCCCACCACACCAGTAACAGAAAATCCAACTGCTGCATCACAGCCCCTATCGCAGCCCGTTACGCCAATTCCTGATAATCCTACACCTACATCACCCCAACCCACACCCGCCGCAATTCCTGAAGCTG
>JBAXSK010000018.1:0-32722 GCA_037130765.1 Pseudanabaena sp. ELA607 | reverse complement strand
TTCCCTTGGAGTTCATGAAAACTTTTATCGTGACATCAAAAAATATAAAAATTTCTAAATTTATAAAAATTGCTACAACATTTCTGCTGTCGCTTTAACTGCTTTTTCTAACTGAATTCACCCGCACTAGCTAAGACTAAATGTGAAAGTTGCGATCGCCTAGAAATCACGACTCACAGTAATAGCGATCGCCTAACCCCTCAAATCGCCTATATAAGCGCCAATTTGTTTAAGTCCCTGCAAAACTTGGATACGTTCTGCTGTATTTTCAAGTAACCGATAAGTAGGCGATCTTGTATATTGAGGGACATTTTGGCAGCGATTGCATTTCAAAAACAATACTTCTCTTCCGTTTGTAACCATTCCATAATAACTTGACTGTAAGTTGGGAGCGCTCAACAAATAAGTAAGTGCTTGGGGAATTCCCGCCGTAACGTCTAGCCTTGCGGGCTTTGATTCGATTACCAAAATCCAAAAACTATCTTGAATTACCAAAATATCAATCCTGCCTTGAACTGCAATAACATTAGCTTCATCCGCAACTTCGATACTAGTACTTACTTCTGCTTTTACCAAAAAAGGAAACTGATAGAAACCTGCTAAATCTAGCAATGGTGATATAACTACAAGCTTAACAATTTCTTCGAGAGGTGGTTCTTCTTGACTGAGATAGGTATAGTTTCGAGTGAGGCGATCTAGTCCTTGTAGTTCCGCTTCGGATAGAGTCGGCGCATTATTTAACCATTCATCAAAAAATCGATCACTAGAGTCAAGTCTCAAGCCAAAGGTTTGACGGAGATTGCTAAGGGTAAGGCTACTAGCATTTGTAATCACGGTTAAATCCTTGTAGTCATTACATGAAGTTTGGCGGTCTAGACATTTGATCTTGGTTCCAATTTATAGCAACTGATTCCAGTAAATCAAGGCTCTTGTTTTGGTGCATAGTTTAGGGAAACAATTAAGGTAAGTACTTACTGCAAATTATACTCACCTTAATTACTACTGAAATTACTTCCGACTCAAAAGAATTTGCACCTAGAAATAACTTTTTAGGTGAATCTACGCTTAATAATGGGCCCCAGATTTACGATGATGCACCGCAGTTAATCCATTGGGTTGCAGCAATTTACCACTTTCAGTAATGGCATACACTAACCAATGATCGCCACATTCCATCCGTTGCGCTACCCGACATTCCAAATAGGCCAAGCCATCTGCCAGTACTAAACCATAGTCGCTTTCTGTGGTTTCTACATCTGCGAAACGGTTTTCTCCAGGAGCAAAGCGTTTCATGAAAGAGCGCCGTAGTTGTTTGCCTTGTTCGAGAACATTCAACACAAATTGGGAGCCTTCATGGAGATAGGCTTCGATTGCCCGTTCTTTCGCCACCGCCACCGTGATTCCCGGCGGGTTAAATGTGGCTTGAGCGACCCAAGAAGCTAACATCGCCGATGAAATTTCTTCCTGCTTCACGGTCACCACGCACAGCGATCCCACAATCCGCCCTACAGCCTGCTCAATGTTGCTGCCTGATGCTAAGGTTGTGCGAACTTTTTTCAGGGATTTGAGATTTTGGGCGAAGTCTACCCCTGTTTCTTGGCAAACTTGTAACGTGGCGGCAGTGGGGGTGAATTTAGTCCGAATTGGCTCAAAGGCAATGGTATAACCAGCATCCTTCAGTTTGTCGGCAATAATATCTACAGCTTCACCACTCCAGCCATAGGAGCCAAACACTCCGGCTAAATAATTTTTATTAGCGGTGGAAATCACAATTCCCAAAGCTGTCTGCACTTGGGTTGGCAGGTGGCCCGCCAAAGTCGGTGACCCAATCAAAAATCCTGAAGCTTTTTCTACGGACGCTTTAATGTCATTAGGTTCGGCGTGTTCGCAATTGATTAATTCCACCGCAACCCCAGCTTTATTAATGCCCCGCGCTAAGGCATGGGCTAAAGTGGCCGTATTACCATAGGCAGAAGCATAGATCAGCGCCACCGAAATATTTTGCTTTTGTTGGTCTTCGCACCACTGGCGATAGGATTTGACTAATTCATGCAGCCCATATTTGAGCATCGGGCCATGGGCAGGGGCATAGAAGCTCACAGTTAAATCGGCAATTTTATCCAAGGCGGCTTCGACTTGGCGGGTTTGGTTGGCCATCACGCAGTCAAAATAATAATGCCGATCATCTAAAAGGCGGCTGGGGCTTTCATCAAAAACTTGATCGCCACACACATGGGAGCCAAAAAATTTATCTGTATAAATAATTTGGGTGCTAGTATCATAGGTCCACAGCCCATCAGGATAGCGGGGCGTAGAGACGGGGAAAAATTTTAAGCCATGTCCTTTACCTAAATCTAAATATTCCTCACCCCGCACCACTTGAATTTGCAATTGACGATCAGGCATCAAAGCCTTTAATGCGACTGACCCGGGATTGGTACAGATAAACGTTAACTTGGGGTTAGCGTCGAGCAAGGACTGGAGAGTGATCACGCGATTTTTATTGACGTGCCCCAAGATCACATAGCGCAAATTGTTAAGATTAGTCCGTTGGCGTAACTCAGCCAGATAGATTTCGGTAAATGTGCCCCCGGGGGGATCAATCAGCGCCTGATCTTGGATCAAAAATGAATTGGCGGTTGTACCTTTTTCTAAAGCATATTCCACTTCAAAGCGTAACTGATTCCAACTACGGGAGCGCAGGGCTAAGGTGTCAGCGCTAATATAGATGGCTTGCACATCACGGGGTTTATCAATACTCATACACATCCTCCGACGCTATCAATGACAGGTGATAGGAACTTCATCACCATCATGCCTGTGATCGTGAAATTTTGCACGGTGCTTAGCAATATGTAAGCGTATTTTTCGATACCAATTTCCTATAGCTATGATTAGTGTTGAGCACCCCATGCCCCACGATCTCACCGCAAGGTTTTTATCAGGCTTGGCATAACAACCAAATAAATTGCAAAACCCATAGACTAAATCCTATTATTTGGTAATATGGACATAGATAAAACTCTATACCTTGTGATTTATGGGTAACCGCCTCTCCGACTCTCAACTAGCTAGCCAGATTACCCTGCACCAATTACAGGTTTTTGAGGTGGCGGCGCGTCATGGTAGCTATACCCGTGCGGCTGAAGAACTTTTTCTGACTCAGCCCACAGTGTCGATGCAGATTAAGCACTTAACTAAAGCAATTGGGATGCCCTTGTTTGAGCAAGTGGGCAAGCGCCTGTATTTGACCTATGCCGGTAAAGAATTATTTACCACCTGCCAAGAGATTTTTAATCGGATTTCTCAATTTGAGATGAGTATTGCCGACATGAAAGGTCTCAAGCAAGGTTATCTAAAAGTTTCTGTGGTCACCACGGCTAAATATGTGATTCCCCGGTTGTTGGGGCCTTTTTGCCAACGGTATCCGGGTATTGAAATTGCCTTAAATGTAACTAACCACAGCGGCATTATGGAACGCCTTGCCGACAATAAAGATGATCTGTACATTTTAAGCCAAGTACCCGATGAACCAGACGTAAAATCCTATCCTTTCCTGGAAAATCCCTTAGTGGTTTTAGCGAATCATCATCATCCCCTGGCTAATGAGAAGAAAATTCCGATTCAGCGACTGTCGGAAGAAGCTTTTATCATGCGGGAAACTGGCTCTGGCACAAGACGTTATGTGCAAAATCTCTTTGAACAGCACAAAGTTACCGCTAGAGTTAAAATGGAATTGGCAAGCAATGAAGCGATTAAACAAGCGATCGCTGGCGGTTTAGGGATTTCTATTTTATCGCGTCACACCATCGCTCTTGAAGGTGAATCAGGTCAGTTAACCGTCTTGGATGTGGAACACTTCCCCATTCCTTGCACTTGGTATGTGATTCATCTGGCTGGTAAGCAGCTATCGGTAGTTTCGCAGGCTTTTCTAGCCTATTTGCAAACTGAAGGTCGCGAAATCGCCTTGCAATCCCTCTGGGAAAATGCTGCTTAACCGGATTTGCGGCCAAGTTATGCCGTCAAATTCTTTCCCTTGTCAGACTTTCGCCAAATAAGATTTAACTTGCTCTAACAGAAATAAACCCGCTACGGAATTGCCGATGGCATCAAGGGGCGGGCTATAACAAACAATCGCCGCTTGGTGCGGTAAAATGCCCAATATTGCGCCGCTAACTGCTGATTTGGCAGGAATACCCACATTTTGGGCAAATGCTGCGGAATAGCCATACATTCCACAATTGGTCATAACTTCTAGAACTAGTTCAGTCATTGGCTCCGTCGCTAAAAGAGCTTTTCCTAATTGAGCCAAGCCTATTACATCCGTAGAGAAGCAGCAAATCTCTTCATAAATGGCTAGGGCGGCTGCTCCATCATCCACAATGGCTAATGCTTCTAATGCCTTGGCAATGGCTAAGTTGCGGCGTTGGGGTACAGATCGTACTGAGGCGAGCATGGCAGTATCCACCGATAATTCCGGTGCAGCACCATAATTCAATTGTGCCTGATCCGAAGCAGATGGGCGCATCATCTGACTGAGCCAGTTTTGCAGATTTTTGGCTCCGTGATCACCTTGATGTGCTTCACTCACCAGCAAACTACACAAAGCAATTGCGCCACAGTTCAGCATGGGATTGGGCGGTTTGGCTATGGGAATTACATTAAATGGTAAATCCGAAGCCACTGCATCCACTAAATGCCATACTCGGTCTGCACCATGTTTTTGCAGCAAATATAGCAATAAAAATGGTTTAATCAAACTCATTAAAGGGAATCGTGGACTAGGGGAATTATTGCGGCAATCATCTAGAGAAATTCCATTTGATGATTCAGAATTAATTAGAGAATTGTCCCCCAAAGCTTCACCTTGCCAGTGATTAATCATTGGTGCATCCTTCAATCCAATGGCTAAAGCAATGATCGGAGGCTGCACCGCCGCTAGTTGGGGAATGTATGCTGGCAATTTGCCCTGTAATGCAAGATCTTGACCTTGCTTGAGCCATTGGGGAATCAGCGCTCTGATGGGTTCAGGGAGAATTGATAATGGTGTTGGAATCACAAAAAAGAACGTTTTATAGTCAAACAATTCCTTAGATTTTGCCCATTAATAGCGCGATACAGAAGTATCAACCATTACCGCATAGGCATCAATGCCGCCCAAAATATTATAGACATTGGTAAAACCCTGTTCGACGAGCCAGCCACACATCTGCGCCGAGCGCACGCCATGATGACATAACACATAGGTTTCTTGTTGGGGATCAAAACGCTCCTTAATGGTACTGCTCCAGTTAGCATATTCACTCAAAGACAATACGGTAAAATCTGACAGGGCAGCAATCTCGATCTCTGCGGGTTCGCGTACATCAATTAATTGCAGACTATTAGCAGCCGTAGCTTTCTTAATCGCAAAATCTGTGGTGGATATTTGAGAAAATGGCATATTGAATGAGTAGATGATTGATGGATGGCGTGAGTTATTAGAATTAGGACTTACACAAACCCCAAATTGCCCTCATCCCCTTCTCCCAGAACGGGAGAAGAGGAGTAAGATTAATTTCTTGTTCCCCTCTACCAAAATCTACCGTGTACACACAACTACAGAAATTTGCAAATCTCATCAATTACCCCTCCCTAGCCTTCCCCTTGCAAAGGGGAGGGAACAAGATTTCCAGTTTTCCCCCTTTGCAAGGGGGAATTAAAGGGGGTATTTAGACTTGTGTGTACACGGTAGCTACCAAAATGGGAGAGGGGTGAGGGTCTTAGAACTTTCTGCGTAAGTCACAACTCCTATGAAACATAGAAACAATCCAAGTTTCAAGCAAGTAACGATACAGTAACATGGAGAGAGTAATCTGACAAAGGTAGGTAATTATGGGAATTAGCTGTCCTCAGTGTCACATGGTCAAGACATCATCAAAAGTGTTTTTGCTAGAGATTAGCAACGATTCAAGGGCAGCGTCTGAATTAAACGGCATATTATACCAACTAAAGTAAGGAGCTAACCGTCCCTTGCCACCGAGATTTTCTTGACTATTTTATTTCTCTGACTACACGCATCGTCGCTAAGGAATCATCTGTTGCGCCCCGTAATACTCCCCCAGCTTCCCGAATTTGGACTAAATAATCAATCACTGGGGCGGTGATGATTTCCCCTAAAGCAATAATAGGAATTCCCGGCGGATAGGGGCAAATCCATTCCGCACTCACGCGCCCCATCGCTTCCTTAACTGGTACAGTTTCTGCTGGTTGGAAATAGGCACAACGAGGGGACATTGCTTGTTGAATTGGATGATCTCGCAGGGTTAAAGGAGCAATTAAAGTGGCATGGGGACTATCACTGCGGTGCTGCGCTAAAGTTCTAAAACCATCAATCAATTTCTCAATATCACGTTCTGTATTACCAAGGCTGAGAATAAAAACTAATTGGCTCAAAGTTGCCATTTCCGGCACAATATCGGCTTGTTCAATCATCAATCCATCGGCTTGAAATCCCGTAATTCCCAAACCACTGGTCATAATCGTTAATCGAGTCGGATCAAGATTAGGAATATCGCTAGAACCAAAGCTCCGAAATACCTCTAATTGATTAATCTCGGTTCTTGCATGGTGCGCTAGGGCTAAGGTCTTCCCTAATGATGTGTTACCTTGGGTGACTAACTGCCGCCGCGCCACATCCAACGACAGCAACAGCAAAAAATTAGGACTGGTAGACTGAAGTAACTGCAAAGCTTGACTCACCCGCTCTGGATCAATCAAATTGCCCTGTACATGGAGCATCGAAGCTTGGGTCATGCCACTAGCCACTTTGTGGGTCGATTGCACCACCCCATCGGCTCCCAATTGCATCGGTGACGCTGGCAAGTCAGGATGAAAGCCCAAATGGGGCCCATGCGCTCCGTCCACTAACAAAGGTACGCCATGCCCATGACAAATTTCAGCTAGAGCCGCCAGATCCCCACATACCCCAAAATAATTAGGACTAACCACAAATACCGCTTTAGCATGGGGATATTGGCTTAACATCCCTGCTACCACATCAGGCTGCCCCCCTAGATCCAAATCCCACAGCGGATCATAAGCCGTGGGTAAATAAATCGGCTCAGCCCCAGCTAAAATCAAACCCGATAACAGCGACCGATGGCAATTGCGCCCCACCAAAATCTGATCCCCCGGCCCACACACCGCCAAAACTAAAGCCTCTACCCCACAGGTGGAGCCATTCACCAAAAACCACGTCCGATCTACCCCATAGGCAGCCGCAGCTAGGCTCTGGGCAGACTCTAAGGGCGCTTCGAGATCGGGCATTTCTGGCAAATCTAGACGAAATACCCTCTCCCCCAATAAATCCCGTAACTCTGGATCAATGCCCTGACCTCGCTTATGGCCAGGCATATAAAACGGCACATGATGCACATCAAGATAATTTTGTGCCGCAGTTAGCAGTGGTGCTTGGGATTGATCCAGCATAAAATAGTTATCGAAGAAGGGCTTACTTGATATGGTCTACTTCCAAAGAGATTACACAGGATAGTTAATTTATGCCAGTTGTTGCCGTCCTTGACTATGACATGGGAAATTTACACTCGGCCTGCAAAGGGCTAGAGCTAGCCGGAGCAACCCCCATAGTCACCAATGATCCGGCTCAGCTTGCCCGCGCCGATGGTCTGGTTTTACCGGGGGTTGGTTCCTTTGACCCCGCAATGCAAAAATTACGGGCCGCTGGTCTTGAGCAACCGATCCATGATGCCATCGCCCAAGGTAAGCCCTTTTTAGGCATTTGCTTAGGGTTACAGTTATTATTCGAGTCTAGCGCCGAAGGTCAAGAACAGGGCTTAGGTGTATTAAAGGGTCATGTAGCCAGATTTCACCCTGAACCCAATCTCACCATTCCCCACATGGGCTGGAATCAACTTAATCTCACCCAACCCCACCACCCTTTGTGGCAAAATCTAGGCAGTTCCCCTTGGATGTATTTTGTCCATTCCTATTACGTCGTCCCCACTGAGCCAACTATCACTGCGGCACAAACCACCCACGGCAGCCAAACCGTTACCGTCGCCGTGGCCCAAGATAATTTGATGGCAGTGCAATTTCATCCCGAAAAATCTGCCCAAGATGGCATCAAATTACTAACTAATTTCGTCCAATGGTTAGGGCAAGTCTAAAGCTAGCCCCATAGCCCCACCATCAAGGTGATGCTCTGTGTCTGATTTCCTAAATGTATAATTCTTGATACTTCTTGGTAATTTTATGAAGTTCTTTGCTGCGGTTATCAATTCCCTGCGGTTATCTACACCTGAATCGATTCTTACCGTTCCTATGATGCAGTCAGTCCAAACTTCTATCATCAAACATTGCGCCAATCAGCGGCATTTGCTATGGGCTTTAACCATTGCTAGTAGTACTTTGGCAGCTAGTCCGGCTATGGCTAGTGAAGGCGTAATTCTCTTTGGCCCTTCTCAATCTAGTACCCTCAGCTATTGTGACAATAACAATCAGAGCAACGCTTTTAACACCTATTATCTAGAAATCAAAAGGCAGCCTTTTGCGGTAGATGAGATTCAAGTCGAGTATCCCGCTAATTTTGATGGCAAGCTGAGTAAAGAAACAGAAGACATCAAAATTCGCCTTGATAGCACAGATTGCCGTAATGGTAAAGAAATTCCCGTGCAGTCTGTTAGTTTAGATTCTAATGCGCGGCGCTTTACAATTCAACCCAAAGCAGCGATTCAACCTAACACCAGAATCTTGGTGGTTTTTAGTAATGCGATTAATCCAAGCCCAGGAGGATTCTTCCAATTTGATGGCTATATCCGGCGGGTGGATCGCCCGTTACGCATTTTTGTTGGTTCTTGGATGATGACGTTTAATTAAAACCCCGTAAAACCTTAGAGCAGATTGGTAATGGTTTCTTCCAGCTTTTACCAATTTTGACTATTTCTTGAATTGAAACTAAGAACCGCCAACCAAAGCCAAAGATTCAAAAATTTATGCGTATTCTCATTAGCAACGATGACGGCATCTATGCCCCCGGAGTCATTGCCCTAGCCGAAGCCCTCAGTACTGAATCAGACTATCAAATTACCGTTGTCTGCCCCAATCGCGAACGTTCCGCTACAGGCCATGCCTTGACCATGCAAGAGCCGCTCCGTCTCGATCCGATTACTGGAGTTTATCCCGCTCATATCACCGCTTGGGCTTGTTCGGGAACTCCCGCCGATACGATGAAACTAGCCCTAGATGCCATTTTACCAGAACCACCAGATTTAGTCCTTTCCGGAATTAACCGAGGTTCCAATTTAGGTACGGATGTTTTATATTCTGGTACGGTTTCCGCAGCAATGGAAGGAGTACTAGAAAATATTCCTAGTATTGCTTTTAGCCTGACTAGCTTTACGGCGACCGACTTTTCTACGGCAGCCGATTTTGCGCAGCGTTTAGTGCGTTATGCTAAAATACATCCTTTAAAAATTGACCACGAAGCAATTTTATTAAATGTGAATGTGCCCGCAATTCCTGCCCCTGATATATGTGGGGTGCGAGTGGTGCGTTTAGGAGTGCGGCGTTATCGGGATATATTTGAGAAGCGCGTCGATCCCCGTGGCAAAATCTATTATTGGCTTTCCGGCACGGTAGTAGACGAAGAAGCTCATCCTGATACAGACATCGCCGCATTTCGAGATAACTACATCACCATCACACCTTTAAAATATGACTTTACCCTAGACTCGGCACTGACCAAAGTTAGCGATTGGCTAGGCAATAAATTGACTTTCTAACTTTAACAGTTGGTTGGAATAGACAGTTTAGCTGATGTTAATGACCAATTACTGGCAATAATTGCTGAATTAGTTCCATGAGTCGATCAAATTGAATCGGCTTAAAATCATAATCATTACAACCGGCGGCTATAGCTCTGTCGCGGTCACCGGGCATGGCATGGGCAGAGCAACCAATAATTGGAATGTGATGCAATTTAGGATTAGATTTGATCATTTGAGTTGCCGTCCAGCCGTCCACTTCGGGCAAACTCATATCCATAATGATCAAATCTGGTCTCTCTGACTCGGCTAATTCTACTGCTGTATTACCATTAGAGGCACTGATGATAGTAAAACCCTTGCGCTCTAGTCGGCGACGCAACATATCTAGGTTTAACTCATTGTCTTCAACTAGGAGGATTTTTGCCATGAATCGAAACCACAAAAGCACCTATAGATAATTATGGAGAAATTTCTCAGCACAAAAATTCTCTACATCAAAAGCATAAACAGTCCTAACATAAAGTATTTTTTCAGTCTAATAGGTGTTTCACAATACATTATTTTATCTGACAGGGATTTTTTGAGGAAATATCTCCTCACCATATTTTGTGGCTGAATCAGACATATTTAAGTCGCATTAAAGTCGTAAAGCCAAGCATTTTAGGTGTTGATTGGTACTCGTTAGCGTTAATTAACAATAGTAATAAGATTTACCAGAATCTATTTGAGGTGTATAGACATCAATGGGGTAGAAGTTCCAAGCAAAATCTACCCCATCTGTTATTAGTTAATCCAATTAAATCTAACGATTCTTATTGAGATCTTTTGCCATATTACGGAACATATCCATACTTGAATCCACTCGCACATTATTCCGATTTGGTTCAAAAGTACTTTCTACTTTCGGACTGATACTTGGGGAACTGGTTTCTTCTTCAACATCTTTGACTTCTTTCTCTGTGGCAGAGATGACTTCCACATATTCAGCGCCTTTAACTCCATTCATAGTGGGGAAAGAGCGCTTTACAGAGCGAGGCGTGCGCATATAATCGATATCACCAAAGGTTTTAGCGCTGTCGGCATCCAAAAAGTAAGTATCACCTTCGGTTTCATTGGTGGTGACAGGCTTGTCTTTCTTATTAAACAAGCCACGAATAAATCCTGTCATAAATAGCTGATCCCTTTAAATGAAAATATGCTGATAGTAATAGCAAAAATCGCTTTTTAGCTAGTTTTTGTTACTTTATATTACATCTTAGCAATAAAAATTAAGAGATAGCAATTAATCCATAAAATGATCTGTTCGGCAAATTAAGCGGTATTAGGTAATCTCTGATACTCTTCTTAGTCAAGGGGACTGCATCCGCAAGCTGGAAATTCGCAATAGTAAAAACATCGCTATATCTTATTTAACCAAAAATGTTTCTTATTAGCGTATTTATTCTGTATAAATGATTCTGTGTAAAGGGCGCAAAGTAAATGGCACAAAAACTTTTGACGATAAAATCTAGATTGCATAACTAGATTGCATAATTCTCATTCAAGCACCCAGATTGAAGGGTAATCAAAATATATTCACCATACTTTACCTGAGGTGTCTGCCAAAGTATGTGCTAGGAACTACAAGACATTACAGTTCCCTATTGTAGATGTAATGACTTGGTGCGCTGTAAAGAAATTTAGTTAGCCAGAAACCTATGCTGCCACCAACACCCCTGGACTGGACTGCTTAGGCAATACATCCACGATGCCCACCTTAGCGCAATAGGCAATATCTTCAACGCAATTCAGGCGCAGCAACCGCAGACCGTGACTAGCTTGATAAAGCAACTCTTCTAAATTGTCTTGCCATGCTTTAAATAAAGTCAGCGCGGCTACTGCTTCATCATTACCGAGATCGCATTCCGCTTCAATGCCCGCAATAATGCCACCAGCACAGGCAGTATCTTCGAGGGCATAACTACCTTCCCAGCCCGAACCCACAATCCACACTGTTTCTGGTTTGGTTTGCTTGAGATAGTTCACTACGGCGGTTAAGTTAATCATGGCACAGGCTAAAACCACATCAGCATCTTTGACTTTTTGCAAAGAGCGCGTTCCATTCGTCGTACTCATAAAAATTCGCTTGCCTGCAACTAAATCCGCCGTGTAGTCAAAGGGCGAATTACCTAACTCGAAGCCTTCAACCTTAGCCCCACCCCGTTCCGCCGCCCGTAACCGCAAATGTTCCGGGTGGTGGTTACTAGTTGCGAGTAACTCATCAAGGTCGGCAAAAACTTGGATGGCTTCTGCTCCTGAGGATAGGGCTGTGGCAATAGTTGTTGTCGCCCGTAGCACATCCACCGCAATCGCACAATTAGGTAAGCGGTCGGTGGGTACTAGCTCAGGGGTATGGAAAACCGATACTTTCATGGATATCCCTAGAAATTTCAATGCTTCGTCTTTTGACGATAGTAATTAGTCTATCCTATTGCCCTGAAGATGCATAATGAATTTACCTGAATTTTTAATGTATCCCATTCTGGTATTTAGTGATATTTAGCGACCACCGCTAGCAGTAAAGCGATTGGCATTTTCCATACGGGCAAAACCGACGACTTGCAGATAATTAGCGCCTAATTCAAGCTGTAAAACCCGAGCTTGAATTCCCACATCATTAAGTTGCCGCAGATCGAGCAGTTGGTTTAAGCCTTTCGTAAAGGAGTTTGTGATTTGTTCAGGAAATTCGGCCCCATCAAGGGAAAGTTTAGGGTTAAGGATTTCTAGCTGCACCCCACCTTTAACCCGCAAATCTGCTTCCGCTAACACCGCAATCGGTTGGGGGTTAGGTTGTTTAGGGCTAGGATATGCTTTAAGGACGGCAGTTAACCGAATGCGATTGCCCTCAAGGAACTGCACTTCGGGGTTGACAATATCAAAAATATCCCCTTGATTGCTGTTGCGTCCTGAGAAATCAATCTTAATGCCTTGAAATGACTTAGCTACTTCAGGGGCCCGCAGAGCCGCCGTAATATCATCAGCCCGCAGCCGTACCCGAATCGCCGCTTGCAGGGGCCGACGTAAGACCAATTTGCCATCACTGCGCAGGGCATCAGCATCCACATCAATCGGATCAGATTCGAGATCAACCGCATCAATGCGCAAAAATGACACCGGATAGAGACCGCGCCCCGCTAAACGCACCCGATCCACCTTCCCCTGAAGCACTTGATAATTGGGCACATTATCGACCCGCACTTCAATTTGTTCAGCTTTGGCTAGATTCCCCCGCACCAGATCTGCCACAGTTTTATCAATTACAATACCGGCAGTCCCTCCCACTCCTAGCAAAACGGTTAAAACACTGGCGATTAAATCCATAATGTTGGGGATGATATGAGGCGTAATATTAAAGAAAGTTTGATGATAATTAAAGCGGCCATGCACTGACTCTTTGGCCCAAGTATCAATTCTAGGCAAAGCGTGACTAAATCATCTACCCTATATCCACTGGGGAAAATCTACTAAGGGAAATTTAAGAGAATTGCACCACAACTGGTCAACTGATCAGCAATTTATCAACGGAGAGGGGGGGATTTGAACCCCCGATGGGTCGCCCCATACTTGATTTCGAGTCAAGCGCATTCAACCACTCTGCCACCTCTCCACAAGCTGATCAAGATTACCATAGTCTGCTCATTTTGACTAGATAATTTGACTAGATAAATTGTTGGTCAAATTATTGATGAGCCATAGTGGTACGCTAAAAGTAGTCAGATAAGCTCACTAAAATCAAGATCCCTAAAATTAATCTTGATTTAAGAACTCATGTTACGCAGAAGTTTATAAGACCCTCACCCCTAGCCCCTCTCCCAAAAAGGGCTACGGTGTACACACAAGTCAAAAAACTGTGCACACAAGTCGTGAAACCATTGCAATACAAGGTTTTTATCGACATTTACTTATTCTCAATAGTGCAAGGCTTATTGAGAATGCCGAATGAGAAATCAAGGTTTCAAGAGCCTAAAATTTCTCAATTCAGCGTTAAACCCAATCTGGGTGGACTTGTGTGTACACGGCAGCCCAAAAAGGGAGAGGGGAACAAGGAAAAAGCTAAAAATGTCTCTTGCTCCCCTTCTCCCAGAACGGGAGAAGGGGCTGGGGGATGAGGGCAGATTTTATATCTGCGTCAGGTGAGTTAAGAAATTACTGATAGAAAAATTAATTTCAGCCCCTAGAGCAAATTAGGCTAATTGCCCCTTGTAAGTAAGTTCTTTGATCAGTTAGCTTTGAGATGAGCTTTGATATTGGCTTCGAGTAGTTCATTCTAGTGCGGTTATGACCACCCCCCAAGATCCCGCTAACTCTGATAATAATGCCCCAAATTCTGATTCCTATTCCCCTCAAGAATCCACTGGTAATAGGGATAGCTCTGGGGACAAAAAACATTATCAAACCGGCTATAAAACAGAGTTTAATTTTGATGGCTTTGGTGATGGTCTAGGCGGACTAGTGGATGAAGTAAAGCAGTTACTTAATTTAGATCAGCTAGTGGATTTAGCCCAAAAGCTAGAAGAAAAAGCCCAATCTGGCGAGCTACACACTCAAGTACATATTTCCAGTCGTCCCTTGTCGAGCATTCCCCGCCGTGGCAGTATTCCCCGCACCCAACCCAGAGGCGAAGATACTAGCTTTCAACCTAAAGCCACGCGCTATAAACCATCAGAGTCAACTGCACCTAATCAAAATCCCAACCGCAGAGACGCTGTAAATCAGCCGTCATCAGCCCGTAGTCATAATCCTAGTGCTACCCCTGCCACCATGACCGAATTAGTCGGCGGTTTAGGGGATGTGCTAGCTCAATTGCGGGATTTAGTCGAAATTCCCCTGAAACGTCCTGATATTTTGGCGCAATTAGGTTTAGAACCGCCGCGTGGGGTGCTGCTGGTGGGCCCGCCAGGCACTGGTAAAACCCTAGTGGCGCGATCCTTAGCCCAAACCTTAGGCGTGTCCCACCTAGCCGTAGTTGCACCGGAATTAATGGGCAAATATTATGGTGAAGCCGAGGCGCGGTTACGGCAAATCTTTCAAGAAGCGGCTCAGTCGGCTCCTTGTCTGTTATTTATTGATGAAATTGATGCCCTCGTGCCCAATCGTAATCAAGTGGAAGGCGAAGTCGAAAAACGGCTCGTAGCGCAAATGCTTGGCTTGATGGATGGTTTTGCCGCCGATGCGGCTCAAGGGGTGATCGTTTTAGCCGCTACCAATCGTCCCGATGCTCTTGATCCGGCGTTGCGTCGTCCGGGGCGGTTTGATCGGGAAATTATTTTCCCTGTGCCTGATCGTCAAGGTCGTCAAGAAATTCTGGCGATCCATACCCGCACCATGCCCCTAGCATCAGATGTGGATTTAACCGTCATTGCCGAGCAAGCTCACGGTTTTGTGGGAGCAGATCTGAAAGGATTGTGTCAGAGTGCCGCTCTCCATGCCCTGAAACGCCAAGTCAGTACCGTTGATGCCATTCCTGAGCAATTAGAAGTTAATGCCGCAGACTTTAGCGCGGCCCAAGCCCAAATCCAGCCCGCCGTGTTGCGCTCATTGCAAATCCAAAGCCCCAATGTGCCTTGGGATGCGGTGGGTGGTTTAGCTAATATCAAAGAAACTCTGCAAGAAGCGATCGCCGGAGCCTTGCTAGTCCCTGAACTATATGCCCATGCTAAAGCCACTGCGGCTAAGGGGATTTTGCTTTATGGGCCACCTGGTACGGGTAAAACCCTGTTAGCCAAAGCTGTGGCCACCGCTGCCCAAGCTAATTTTATTACCATTGCCGGGCCAGAGGTTTTAACTAAATGGGTTGGCGCTTCAGAGCAGGCATTGCGCCAATTATTTACCCAAGCCCGTCAAGCTGCGCCCTGTGTGATTTTTGTTGATGAAATCGATACCCTTGCGCCATCCCGGGGCAGTTACCAAGGGGACAGCGGCGTAAGTGATCGGGTGATTGGGCAACTGCTCACCGAATTAGATGGGATCAGAGCACGGGATGGGGTATTGCTCATTGCGGCCACTA
Source organism: Pseudanabaena sp. ELA607 (assembly GCA_037130765.1). GTDB lineage: Bacteria > Cyanobacteriota > Cyanobacteriia > Pseudanabaenales > Pseudanabaenaceae > JBAXSK01. The sequence continues at coordinate 16,909 of JBAXSK010000018.1, read as the reverse complement.
ATCGCAAAGAGTCCCTCGACCCGGCATTGTTGCGGGCGGGACGTTTGGAGTTGCATCTGAAGGTGGATCTACCAGACGAAACGGCGCGGCTGGCTATTTTGCAAGTGCATAATCAAGGGCGACCCTTAGCTACTGATTTAGACTTAGGGGCATGGGCGAAGTCCACCGACGGCTGGAATGGGGCAGATTTAGCATTTTTGAGCAATCGGGCGGCAATTTTTGCGATTCGTCGCCATCAAAGCATCTATGGCACAAAATCCCATCAACTCACACTAAATCAATCGGCAAATCATGATCCATCCCATCTAGCCAGCTTGATTATTACGACCGCTGACTATGAGGAAGCCTTTGGGGAATTATCTGCCCAGCGTCAAGAAGGAGATCTGAACTAGCTCAAGACAAACTAATCACAATACTCAAAGATATGGATCAGTTCTGGTATGCTTGCAAGCAGCAACGGCCCATTGTCTAGAAAAGTTCACATAATAGTGATTTTGCATAGCCCGTAGCCTCAATCAACCTAAATATTGCCCCACTATTTGCTGATTTTATCAGGATGGTTTCGCTTTGAATTTAGATGAAATTTTTTAGATGAGATTTGACCGTTACCGCTTTTTTATCTGAATCTTTGTCTGAAGTGCCGTTGTACTAATAAAATTTCCCCATCAACTGCTCCGATCAACGCCTCCATAAACGTATCTATAAAAGTAATTACGTTGCTAGCCATGCTGCACCCCACTCTCCCGTATATCTTTACCTTTGCAGTATCTACCTGTGTCGTGCTGATGAGTACGCCATTTATCCGTCGCCTTGGTCTAGAGGCGGGATTGGTAGACAAACCCAACGAACGAAAGATGCATACCACTCCCGTCGTCCGTGTGGGTGGTGTGGCCATTTTCTTAGGCAGTATGTTCGCCCTGTTAATTGTCTGGTGGCTGGGCTGGTTTGGGATTTTGCCCCCCAGTGATGAATATGGTGTGTGGGGCGTGATTATTGGCGGGGCGGCATTTTTCCTGATTGGTTTTGCCGATGATTTGTTTAGTTTACCGCCCTTGCCTCGCCTTGTGGCTCAGTTAGTTGTAGCTGCCGCAGCTTGGCGGGCGGGGGTGCGGGTCGATTTTATCTCCGTGCCTTTTATCGGGATCGTGAAATTTGGCATCTTTGGTTTGCCGATTACGATGGTATGGCTCGCCGGTATGGCCAATGCCATCAATTGGATGGATGGTCTCGATGGTTTAGCCGCTGGGATTACTACCATTGCCGCCGCCGTGATTCTGATTACCAGTTTATTTATGAAACAGTCGGCAGCCGCTTTGATTGCAGCGGCTTTGGCGGGGGCTTGTTTGGGCTTTTTGCGCTATAACTTTAAGCCCCGTAGTTCCGCTGAGATTTTTATGGGGGATGGCGGATCTTACTTTTTGGGCTTTATGTTGGCGGGGGTCAGCGTGATCGGTTTGGTGAAAAGCGTGGCTACGGTGGCGCTGGTTTTACCCTATGTGATTTTAGCCGTACCGATTTTAGATGCCACCATTGTGATTTTGCAACGCATCGCTAGGGGACAGTCTCCACTATCCGCAGGCAAGCATCATCTGCATCATCGTCTTGTCAAAGCCGGTGTGCCTAAAAAACAAACAGTTATTTTCATTTATGTGCTGACTTTGTGGGTGGGTGGTTTAGCGCTGGCTTTTTCGGGGATGCCAGCAGGGGGAACCTATGCCGCCATTGCCACTTTGATCATGATATTTGCCATGTGGCAAGTGTGGCTGAGGATTCAGCACAAAAAGAAAATGAAGCAACTGGAGAGCCAAAAACATGAGTAACACCTCAGATAGTAAGTAACCGAGCAGTAAATGTTATGATGCGAGATGCGCTAGGAGTGCCTGGGAAAATCTCAGGCTGAGAATACATCCTTAGAACCTGTTCGGCTCATACCGGCGTAGGAAAGCAAACTATTGAGGGCAAGATATGACTTTCGGATTAGATAAGCCACAACTTCAGTCTGGCGCGGCCCCTGTGCGCCGTGGTGAGTATCGTGGCACGCAGATGCATTGCGCTCGCCAAGGTATCATCACCGAGGAAATGCAATATGTAGCATGGCGGGAAAATGTGCCTGTGGAGTTGGTGCGTTCTGAGGTGGCACGGGGTCGGGCAATTATCCCCGCCAACAAAAATCACACCAATCTAGAGCCGATGGCCATCGGCATTGCCTTTTCCTGCAAGGTGAATGCCAATATTGGTGCATCCCCCAATGCTTCTGATATTAATCAGGAAGTAGAAAAATTAAACTTGTCCGTCAAGTATGGGGCAGATACGGTGATGGATCTGTCCACCGGCGGCGGCAATTTGGATCTGATTCGTACTGCTATCATCAATGCCTCCCCAGTGCCCATCGGTACAGTGCCGGTGTACCAAGCCCTAGAGCGGGTACACGGTCGGGTCGATACCATGACCGCCGATGATTTTCTCCATGCCATTGCCACCCAAGCTGAGCAAGGTGTGGACTATCAAACCATCCACGCCGGAATTTTGATCGAGCATTTGCCTTTAACTAAAGGTCGTCTGACAGGGATTGTGTCCCGTGGTGGCGGTATTTTAGCTAAATGGATGTTGCATCACCACAAGCAAAACCCGCTCTATACTCATTTTGATGACATCATCGAGATTTTCAAGAAATACGATGTGTCCTTCAGTTTGGGAGATTCCCTTCGTCCCGGTTGCTTGCATGATGCTTCTGACGCAGCGCAGTTGGCCGAATTGAAAACCCTCGGTCAATTGACCCGCCGCGCTTGGGAGCATGACATTCAGGTGATGGTGGAAGGCCCTGGCCATGTGCCGATGGATCAGATTGAGTTTAATGTGCGCAAACAAATGGAAGAATGTTCCGAAGCGCCCTTCTATGTGTTGGGTCCTTTGGTAACAGATATCGCTCCTGGTTATGATCACATTACCTCGGCGATTGGGGCGGCGATGGCAGGCTGGTATGGTACTGCCATGCTCTGCTACGTCACACCCAAAGAACATCTTGGCTTGCCCAATGCAGAAGATGTGCGCAATGGTTTGATCGCCTATAAGATTGCTGCCCATGCTGCCGACATTGCCCGGCATCGCCCCAATGCCAGAGATCGCGATGATGAACTATCTCGCGCTCGGTATAACTTCGATTGGAATCGTCAGTTTGATTTGTCCCTTGATCCGGAACGGGCGCGGGAATATCATGATGAGACTTTGCCAGCGGATATTTACAAAGAGGCTGAATTCTGTTCCATGTGTGGTCCGAAGCATTGCCCCATGCAAACCAAGATTGATGACGATCAGATTAGCGAGTTAGAGAAGTTCTTGGCTAGCCAAAGCAAAGAAACCGTCAAGGCTTAAGCCTGATTGGGAACAAGCTAATCCCTAGTTATCTCTGAATCTAGCAAAAGCAAAGGTAATCAGCGTAAAAAACTGATTACCTTTGTTTTATGATGTTGCACATGATCATACATTCCGTTGTTTTGCGTAATTTCTAATTCTGGGACTGACCGATTTTTGTGGCTTCGGGAACTTCAATTAATTTTCCAGTCTTGACATCATAGATATAGCCATAGATGGGGATTTCTTGCGGCACAAGGGGATGATTGCGAATCCGCTTCACATCGATCACCACACTCTCTGCCAAATCTGGGAAAGTGAGCCAATCGATAAACTCCGCTTCATGAGAGCCTTCCCCTTCACCCGAATCATGCCAACCATTTTCATCAATGGAAGAGGTTTTAAGACTACTAGCAAGCAATTTACGAATAGTTTGATCGGTAAATAACTGCATTCCACAATCAGTATGGTGAATTACAAACCATTCCTTTGTCCCAAGTAGTTTATAAGAAATAACTAGCGACCGGATCGCATCATCACTGGCTCGTCCCCCAGCGTTGCGAATGACATGGGCATCCCCTTCACTTAGTCCGGCATATTTGGCAGGGTCAAGTCTTGCATCCATACAGGTCAGGATCGCAAATTGACGGCTGGGCGGTAAAGGCAAAGATCCCCGATCACCAAAATTCTCTGTATAGTCACGATTTGCTGATAGGACTTCTTCGAGGATTTGACTAGTAGCTTGACTCATTGCGAATTAATAGTAGGTTGATTTGTTTTAATCTACGGTAAGTAAATGCAAATACTGTAGATTTATGCTCAAAACCTAACATCTTTGCGGGGCAAATATCAAGATTAATTGCATAAATCACCTAAATCTCTGTGTATAAATAGTAGATTTTGTTGATATTGTGCAGTTGTTTGTGCAATACTCTACTGACAACTACGATTTCATCACGTATTTACAGTAGTTTAAAAACATGAGGTTTTTGTGCAAGTATTTTGGTTTATCCCCACTCATGGTGACGGACGCTATCTAGGAACAAGTATTGGCGGACGTTCAACTGATCTCAGTTACCTTCAACAAATTGCTCAAGCGGTGGATCGCCTTGGCTATGTGGGGGCCCTTTTACCGACGGGGCGCTCCTGCGATGATGCGTGGGTAGTCGCATCGTCATTGATTTCTGTTACCCAACGCATGAAATTTTTAGTAGCCGTGCGCCCAGGGCTGATGTCCCCAGGGGTAGCGGCAAGAATGGCAGCAACTTTCGATCGCCTATCGGGTGGCAGACTATTAATCAACGTAGTTACCGGCGGCGATCCTGTGGAATTATCGGGCGATGGCTTGCACTTAGCCCATACCGAGCGCTACGAATTAACCGATGAATTTTTAACCGCTTGGCGAGAAATCTGTGCAGGAACTTCAGATTTTAAAGGTGAATATCTTGATATTCGCGATGGCAAATTACTATTTACCCCCGTGCAAAAGCCTCATCCTCCCCTGTGGTTTGGCGGATCTTCAGAAATTGCCCAAAAAATAGCTAGTAAACATATTGATACCTACCTCAGTTGGGGTGAGCCGCCCGCACAGGTTGCTGAAAAGATTAATGCTGTCAAAAAATTAGCCGATCAGCAGGGCAGAAAAATTAAGTTTGGCATTCGGCTCCATGTGATTGTGCGGGAAACGAAGAGCGAAGCTTGGGAAGCAGCTAATAATCTGATTCGTTATGTTGATGAAGCCTCGATCCAAAAAGCACAAAAAGTCTATGCCCGCATGGACTCTGTGGGACAACAACGGATGTCGCAACTGCATGGCGGCAAACGAGAGAATTTAGAAATCAGTCCTGATCTGTGGTCAGGAGTGGGCTTAGTGCGCGGTGGTGCAGGTACAGCTCTAGTTGGTGATCCTGACACAATTGCCAAGCGGATGCAGGAATACGCCGATATCGGGATTGAGAGCTTTATTTTCTCTGGCTATCCCCATTTAGAAGAAGCCTATCGTGTTGCTGAGTTGCTCTTTCCGCGTTTGGATTTGGATCATGTTCCTGACCGTGATCGCCAAGTGATGACAGGTCCTTTCGGTGAGATTTTGGCTAATGATGAGCTTCCGCAAACAATCTCCCCATCTTTATCTAAAGAACTTCAACCAACGGTGGATTAAATGCAGGATTCCTTCGATAGTTCCGTTAATATTCCCCTGGCTCAGCCCAATAACCGATCGCCCAGCTTATCTTTCAAGCAGCGATCACGAAATATTGCTTACAAAGTTTGGCGCGGCTTTTTGCCTTGGCTAGTACCGATCGCCACTTTAATCATTTGGCAGATTCTGTCCCAGCGTGGTGTAATTTCTGCCAAGGTTTTACCCGCCCCCCTTGATGTCTTACAAGTGGGAATCAAGCTGACTCAATCAGGAGAACTAGTCAAACACCTAACCATTAGCGGCACTAGAGCTTTAGTTGGCTTCGCGATCGGTGGTGGTATTGGTTTCTTGTTGGGATTAATCAATGGTTCCTTTACGATTGCCGATACCCTGCTCGATACTTCCATGCAAATGCTGCGGAATATTCCCCACCTTGCCTTGATTCCCTTAGTGATTCTTTGGTTTGGCATTGGCGAAGAAGCAAAAATATTTCTCGTAGTGATTGGCGTAATGTTTCCCATTTACTTGAATACCTATCACGGTATCCGTACTGTTGATGCAGGTTTAATTGAGATGGGAAGAGTCTATGGTTTAAATCCTTTACAGATATTTTGGAAGATTGTCTTACCAGGTGCTTTACCTTCGATTCTTGTTGGTGTGCGGTTTGCTTTAGGCATCATGTGGTTAACCCTAATTGTTGCCGAGACGATCGCCTCTGATTCAGGCATTGGCTATCTTGCCATGAATGCAAGGGAATTTTTGCAAACCGATGTGGTGGTATTTGCAATTCTACTCTACGCCTTACTTGGCAAATTAGCAGATGTTGCCGCTCGGTTTTTAGAATCAATTTTGCTCCAATGGCATCCTTCCTATGCTTCGGCATAAAGTTTTGCCCTCATCTCTCAACCCCTTCTACCAAAACGGAAGAAGAGGAGCAAGACAATTAAATTATTTTAGGCTTTTGGACTCCCCTCTCCCATTGAGGCAGAAAAGTGAGGTTATTTAGACATTCAATCAAAATCCAGGAGAATTATGATTATGACTGTATCTACATCAAATGTTGAGGGCATTAGCTTAAAAATTGCAAATCTCGAAAAAAGATTTGGGAATCATGCTGTATTACGCAATCTAAATTTGTCTATCAATGCCGGTGAATTTGTGACCATTGTTGGTCGTAGTGGTTGCGGTAAAACAACCCTATTGCGACTAATTGCGGGACTAGAAAAAATTTCCAGTGGTCAAATCTTTCTTGATGATCAAATCACAACTTCCCTCCATCCTGAAATCAAAATTATGTTTCAAGACTCGCGCCTTTTACCTTGGCAAAAAGTACTGGATAACGTGCGTTTGGGACTTGCCAAAGATTCACGCTCTAAGGCAATGGAAGTGCTACATCATGTAGGCTTAGCGGCAAAAGCGAAGGAATATCCATCGACTCTATCAGGTGGGCAAAAACAAAGAGTAGCCCTTGCGAGAGCTTTGGTGAGTAATCCCCGCTTACTGTTGCTAGACGAGCCTTTGGGCGCTCTGGATGCCCTAACTCGCATTGAGATGCAGCGGCTCCTAGAAAATCTTTGGCAAGAACAAAAATTCACCGCTTTCTTAATCACCCATGATGTCGAAGAAGCAGTTGCATTGGGGAATCGCGTGATTCTTCTCGAAGAAGGTAGCATTGTGCTAGATGTGAAGATTGACTTACTCAGACCAAGGGCGCGAGGTAATGCTGAATTCGCCTCTCTAGTCGATCAAATTCGTAATCGTGTCATGGGTAATACCATAGGTAATAACGTGGTCAATCATGGTTTCGAGATGCGATTAAGTGTTGCCTAAATCTAGTTCTCAATCTAATTCCTCAAATTGACTTCTCAAGTAAATTTCTACACTAAATCATGACTAACATTCTCTTAATCAATGGCAGCCCTTCGGCACCTTCACGCTCCCAAGGTATTTTGGAGTATGCGATCACCAAACTATCCGCACAAGGCGTAAAAACCGACCTGCTCTCAGTTCGGGATTTACCCGCCGAAGATTTAGTGTTTGGTAAATACAACAGTCCCAATTTAGAGCCAGCCAAGGCTTTATTAGCGGAAGCCGATGCGGTGATCATCGCTACTCCCATTTATAAAGCTTCCTATACAGGTTTGCTCAAGACTTTTCTGGATTTATTACCGCAAAAGGCTTTATCAAACAAGGTAATTCTCCCCATCGCCACTGGCGGCACAATCGCCCATTTATTAGCGATTGACTTCACTCTCAAACCTGTATTGGCAGAACTAGGAGCGCATCATATTCTCGGTGTGGTCTATGCAGTTGATAAGCAAGTAACTTGGAGTGAAGACAAGACCGTAATTCTCGAAGCAGAAATTGATCAAAGATTGGATCATTCTTTAGAGACTTTGCTTACAGTTGTCAAACACTAACAAACAGTTGTGATGCCCTGCTCAGAGGGCTAGAAATCATTATTCCAATGCTTTTTTGTGGTTCTCTTTTTGTAATTATTGAATCTTGAGGAATTCGTCTAATGTTTAAAACTATTATTGCTCCACAATCTTGGCGCTCACCAATTCATGCCTTGGCAAAACTTTCAGCTTTGGCGATTAGTGCCGCCTTGTTTGTATCTTGCGCCCCTCAAACTAACACCAACACTGCTAATGCCCCTAGTCCTAATACAACGACAAACACGGCGAAACCGACAAATAGTAAACTCAATTTGAGAATTGGGTTCCAAAAATCAGCCACGGTTCTCTTCTCTTTGAAAGGTAAAGGAACCTTAGAAACAGTTTTTCAAGGCGAAGGCGGAACAGTTACTTGGTCAGAGTTTCCTGCGGGTTTACCGATGGTTGAAGCCCTGAATGCAGGGGCGATCGATGTTGCCTATGTTGGTGAAGCACCACCTGTATTTGCCCAAGCCGCTAAGGGTTCCACTGTGCGCTACATTGCTTACGATCCCTACGGTGTGGAATCTGAAGGTATTGTCGTCCAGAAAGATTCGCCAATTCAGACCGTTGCCGATCTCAAGGGGAAAAAGCTCGCGGTGCAGAAGGGAGCTAATGCCCATTATCTAGCTGTAAAAGCAATCGAAGCCGCAGGTCTACAAGTTAGCGATGTGGAATTCTCCTTTGTCAAACCTTCCGATGGTCGCGCTGCCTTTGAGAAAAAGAATGTCGATGCTTGGTCAGTGTGGGATCCATACCTCGCGGCTGTAGAAGTAGACGCAGGTGCAAGAGTTCTCACCAGTGCCAAGGGTTTAGCGCCCAATCGTGGTTACTATTTGGCTTCTAAGGAATTCATTGAAAAGAATCCTGAAGCTCTCAAGAAGTTTCTCGAAGAACTGAAGAAGGAAAGTGAATATGCCAAGAAAAATCCTGCGGAAATTGCTAAATTTCTCTCTCCCGCCCTTGGTGTTGATGCGGCAATTCTCGAAAAGGCAGAAAAACGCCGTGATTATGCCATCTTACCCCTCACTGAAGAAGTAATTGCCAAGCAGCAGGACATTGCTGATACCTTCGCTAAACTCAAGTTAATTCCTCAGCCGATCGTTGTAAAAGAAGCTGTTTGGGATTGGAAGTAGATCGCATTAAGCCCTCACCCCTAGCCCCTCTCCTGCGGGGGAAAAAGAAGTTATAGAATCTAATTCAAGTTCTCAACATGACTATTGCTGATCTCAACATCAACACCCAACGCCTCATCGCCGATGTCCTCGTCATTGGCGGCGGTACGGCTGGCACTATGGCAGGCATTAAGGCAAAACAAGCGAATCCCGATCGCGATGTCTTAATTCTCGAAAAGGCAAATATCCGTCGTAGCGGTGCGATCGCGATGGGTATGGATGGGGTGAATACCGCAGTCATACCTGGGAATTCTACGCCTGAGCAGTATGTGTGCGAAGTTACGCTTGCTAATGATGGCATTGTGGAACAGGCAACGGTTTATCAGACGGGTAAACTGGGTTTTGAGGTGATTAAAGAATTAGAAAGTTGGGGCGTAAAGTTCCAAAAGGACGCTCAAGGGGAATATGACCTCAAACAGGTGCATCGCATTGGCAAATACGTGTTACCCATGCCTGAAGGTAAAGACCTGAAAACAATTTTGGCGCGGCAAGTGAAGCGGCATAAGGTGCGGGTCACCAATCGGGTGATGGCAACGCGGGTCTTAGTGGAAAATGGTCGGACAATCGGAGCAGTTGGCTTTGATGTTCGTAATGGTGATTTTGTCATTATTCAAGCGAAAGCGGTCATCCTTTGTACAGGAGCCTCTGGCAGATTGGGATTACCCGCATCTGGCTATCTCTATGGAACCTACGAAAATCCCACCAATGCAGGCGATGGCTACTCGATGGCTTACCACGCAGGGGCAGAACTTTCAAATATTGAATGCTTCCAAATCAATCCTCTGATCAAAGATTACAATGGACCTGCTTGCGCCTACGTTGCAGGTCCTTTTGGCGCACACACAGTTAATGCCGAAGGACATCGCTTCATTAATTGTGATTATTGGAGTGGTCAGATGATGCTAGAGGTGTGGAAGGAACTCAACTCTGGTAAAGGTCCTGTGCAGCTAAAAATGACCCATCTCGATCCCGATACTATTTCCGAAATAGAATCGATCATGTGGTCAAATGAACGTCCCAGTCGTGAGCGATTCCATGCAGGACGGGGTGAGGACTATCGCACTCATGGCGTGGAAATGAACATTTCCGAAATTGGGCTATGCAGTGGTCACAGTGCTTCGGGAGTTTGGGTGAATGAACGCGCAGAAACCACTGTAGCTGGACTATATGCTGCTGGTGACATGGCGAGTGTGCCGCACAATTACATGATTGGTGCGTTTGTGTTTGGTAGAATTGCGGGAATTGAGGGAATGAAATATAGCGAGAATTTGGAACATATTGAACCAAATTCGGAATTTCTCGAAGCGGAAAAAGCGAGGATTTATGCGCCGTTAACGCGACCTAATGGCGTTCCCCATACACAAGTGGAATATAAATTACGCCGTTTGGTGAATGATTACCTGCAACCACCGAAGTCTACAAATAAGATGGAGATTGGCTTAGGGCTATTCGATCGCTATCAAGAAACTCTCGATATTATGGGCGCTCAAGATCCCCATGAATTGATGCGTTGTATGGAGGTGCATTTCATTCGCGATTGTGCCGAGATGGCAGCGCGGGCTTCACTATTCCGTAAGGAAACAAGATGGGGACTTTATCATTATCGGTTGGATTATCCAGAGAAGAATAATGATGAATGGTTTTGTCATGTCAATTTGAAGAAGGATGAATTGGGACAAATGACTCTCTTTAAACGGGATGTTTCGCCTTACATCATTCCTGTGGATGTACGTCAAGAAGTTTACGATGTCGCGGTGAGGTAAGAAATCTCCCGCAATCTCCCTTAAAAAGTGGGAAGACGACAATTCTCATGCTCATAAATCAATCAAAATAATAGCTATGTCTGAAAATTATCGCTTTGAAACACTTCAAATCCACGCAGGGCAAAAGCCTGACTCTGCTACCAATGCCCGTGCGGTTCCCATTTATCAAACTACTTCCTATGTATTTAATAGCGCTGATCATGGGGCAAATCTATTTGCCTTAAAGGAATTTGGCAATATCTATACGCGGATTATGAATCCGACTACGGATGTATTTGAGCAACGCATTGCGGCCCTTGAAGGTGGTGTGGCGGCTCTTGCCACTTCTAGCGGACAGGCTGCCCAATTTTTAGCGATCGCCACCATCGCGCAGGCAGGAGAAAATATCGTTTCCACTAGTTATCTCTATGGCGGAACCTATAACCAGTTCAAAGTGACATTGCCCCGCTTAGGAATTAACGTTAAATTTGTCGATGGCGATAATCCTGAAGACTTCCGTAAACAAATTGACGAAAAAACCAAAGCCCTCTATGTGGAAACCATTGGCAATCCCCAGTTCAATATTCCTGATTTCGAGGCTTTAGCAGCGATCGCCCATGAAAATGGCATTCCCTTAATTGTCGATAATACCTTTGGTGCTGGTGGCTATCTAGCGCGTCCAATCAAGCATGGAGCAGATATTGTGGTTGAGTCGGCAACTAAATGGATCGGTGGTCATGGTACTTCCATCGGCGGCGTAATAGTTGATTCTGGTAAATTCAACTGGGGCAATGGGAAATTTCCTGTTTTTACTGAACCATCGGCTGGCTATCACGGATTAAACTTCCATGAAACCTTTGGTAATATCGCCTTCATCATCAGAGCCAGAGTCGAGGGATTAAGAGATCTTGGTGCATCAATTAGTCCATTTAATTCTTTCTTGTTGATCCAAGGCTTAGAAACTCTTTCACTGCGAGTCGATCGCCATGTCCAGAATGCTCAAGCTCTGGCAGAATGGCTAGTTAATCATCCCAAAGTGGAATGGGTAAATTATCCCGGATTGCCCAATCATCCTTATCACGATCGCGCTAAGAAATATCTTGAACATGGCTTTGGCGCAGTTCTTAACTTTGGGATTAAAGGTGGTTTAGAAGCAGGTCGTAGTTTTATTAATGCTGTGAAACTGGCGAGCCATCTGGCTAATGTCGGCGATGCGAAAACCTTGGTGATTCACCCCACCTCCACCACGCACCAACAGCTATCAGAATCAGAACAAAAATCCGCAGGCGTAACTCCTGACTTAATCCGCGTTTCGGTTGGTTTGGAACATATTGAAGATATCAAAGCTGACTTTGAACAAGCATTTCAGCAAATTGCAGTTTAGATAAGTCATCTTACACAGAGAGAAAATTTGCCCTCATCCCCCAGCCCCTTCTCCCGCAGAAGAAGGGGAGAAAGAAACAACTTATGAAATATCAGCATCTCATCTCCGATCGCACAAAGTTCTACAAAATTGTTGAACCCCTAGAACTAGAGATAGGCGGAACCCTAACCCATGTCCAAATTGCCTATCGCACTTGGGGACATCTAAATAAAAAGGGAGATAATGCTGTTCTTATTTGTCATGGATTTTCTGCTAATGCGGATGCTGATATTTGGTGGGATGAATTGTTTGGAGAAGCAAAGGTTTTCGATCCTGAACGAGATTTTATTGTTTGTACTAATGTGTTAGGAAGTTGTTATGGTTCCACTGGAGCAATTTCCATTAATCCTGAAACTGGTAAACTTTATGGGTCAAGCTTTCCTGCAATTACAATTCGCGATATGGTGCGATCACAATATGAGCTAATGCAAGGCTTAAATATTCCCCAATGGAAGTTAGTCATAGGTGGTTCTCTTGGCGGTATGCAAACTCTTGAATGGGCAGTAATGTACCCCGATTTAGTCAAAGCGATTGTGCCTATCTCAGTTTCAGGTCGTCATTCTCCTTGGAGCATTGCCCTTGCAGAATCACAGCGTCAAGCCATCTATGCTGATCCCCATTGGCAAAACGGTAACTATGATCAAGATTTACCGCCCCATCAAGGATTAGCGATCGCTCGGATGATTGCCACTTGTTCCTATTACAGTCGTCCTGATTTTGTGGAGAGGTTTGGTAGAAAGATTGAGCAAAATGGTAATTTTGCAATCAACAATTATCTGTATCATGAAGGAGAAAAATTCCTAAAACGTTTTGATGCCAATGTCTATATATCCCTCACTAAAGCAATGGATACCCATGATCTCGGACGTGATCGCAGTGATTATTATGCGGTTCTAGCCAGCATTGAGCAGCCAACATTGGTTGTTTCTAATACTACTGACCTACTCTATTTTGCCGAAGAACAACAGGAACTAGCAAAGTCTATTCCCAAAGCTGATTTAGTACAGATAAACTCCATTCATGGTCATGACTCTTTTTTGATTGATTTAGAAGAACTTAATCATCTACTTCTAAACTTTATCAAGTAAAGATTTTATCTTAACCCTACTATTAAAAAAATCATTTATTAAAAGGAAATTTAATTGTGAAAACTGCTATTTATAATCCTATTGATAAGCAATGTGCAAAAACGTGATTTGATACTGCTCAATAAAATGAAATCTATCAAACCTAAAAACTTAATGATGGCAAAAAAATTAAGCTTGTTAAAATTTAGTATCAACCAAATGAACTGTAAAATTTATTAGTTAATATGAGTTTTACCGCAGATGTGTGGGCAATAGAAACCAATTTCATCTATACTTATGAATGGAAATTTAATTAATCGTAAATCTCTATAACAAAAAATTATGGCTTTAATCAAACAACGTATTGATGTTCCTGTAATTGTGGATGAATCGAAATGTTTAGAAAAATGTGTCGCTTGCATTGAAGTTTGTCCCCTTGATGTATTAGCTAAAAATCCTGAAACGGGCAAAGCATATATGAAATATGACGAGTGTTGGTTTTGTTTGCCCTGTGAAAAAGAATGTCCAACTGGTGCGATTACTGTACAGATTCCATTTTTATTGAGATAAATTTATGACAACAACCGATCCCGAATTACAAGAATGGATAGAATTATTACAGTCAGACGATCTGAGCGATCGCCTAGTTGCGATTAAAAGCTTGCAACATCTGGGCGATGAAGATGCGCTTGATGTGGTGGTGACAGCCCTCAACGATGAAAGTCCTGCTGTCCAAAAAATTGCGATCGCCACGCTCTGGGAATTTGCTAATCCAAAAGTAATTCCTAACTTAATTCCTAGCCTTGGCTCACCTGATGAAGAAATTCGTGCAGCATCTCTATCGGCGCTCGGTGAATTAGTCTCTCAAGATTCACTTTTATTATTGCTAGATGCTTTGCACCAAGATAATCTGCATCTTCAACGGAATATCTTAATCCTGTTACGCAAAATCCATGACGCACAATCTTTGCCATATTTATTGCCATTCTTAGAATCAGAACATCCCGAATTGAGAGAAGCCGCAATTACCACTTTGCGCTATCTCAATCAAGTCAAAACTAGCCCCACTGCTTTACCTTTGTTGCAAGATCCCGTTGATTTTGTGCGCCGTGAAGCTGCTTTGACTTTGGGGTATCTTGCTGATGAGGAAGTAATTTCTAGCCTGAGTAAAGCTTTAAAGGAAGATACCGATTGGCAAGTGCGGCGCAATGTCACTAAGGCATTAGCGATTCATGGCGATGGTGTCGCGATTCCAGTACTAATTGAAGCGATCGCCGATGAGCATTGGCAAGTTAGACGCTTTGCGGCTCAGGCTTTGCAGAAGATTTTCCAAACCACTAAAAATGAAGATGCAATTCCTGCTTTGGTGAATGCTCTTGCGGATGAATATGCGGATGTGCGTAAAGATGTAGCGATCGCATTAGGAAATCTCGGTAGTGAATTAGCTATTTCTTCTCTGCAACAAGCTATTGACGATCCTGATCGTGAAGTTAGCATCCAAGCAGAAAGAGCAATTCAGCGTATTAAGGAATTTACAGCAGTAAGTGTGGGGCAAGTGTCATGATCGAAATCTTGCCTAATATTGATTCTACTGATCTAGCTGACCTTCGCAAAGCGGAAGTTACGCAATTATTGAAACAGATAATCGTGCCTATTCTCAACAATGACATTGTAAGTTTAGGCATGGTGCGAAATCTACGAATCGTTGATGATTATGTCTATTTGCGCCTCTATGTCGGTTCCCATCAACTGGAATTAAAAGAGCAAGTTATATCAATTCTCTCCCATCTAAATTGGTGCAAGAAAACCTATGTAGAACTCTGCACGATTCCCAAGGTTCGCACGACTTTAGCCGTTTCCAGTGGTAAAGGTGGTGTTGGTAAATCGACAGTTGCTGTCAACCTCGCCGCAGCCCTCAGCCTTACAGGGGCAAAGGTTGGCTTACTTGATGCTGATGTTTATGGGCCTAACGTGCCACAAATGTTGGGCTTAGGACATTCTGATATTCAAGTGATTGAAACTACTGACGGTCAGCGATTTATTCCCTTAGAAGCGCATGGCATCAAAGTGATGTCTGTCGGTCTATTAGCAGAACCTGATCAT
The DNA here is from genome assembly GCA_037130765.1 of Pseudanabaena sp. ELA607. Classification (GTDB taxonomy): domain Bacteria; phylum Cyanobacteriota; class Cyanobacteriia; order Pseudanabaenales; family Pseudanabaenaceae; genus JBAXSK01. The sequence goes on along the minus strand of JBAXSK010000018.1, from coordinate 1,473 downwards.
CCCCTTGCTTGGCGGGGACCTGTCCTCCACAAAATTATTACGCAATTCATTCATCAAGTGGAATGGGGAGAACTAGATTATTTGCTGATTGATTTACCCCCTGGTACGGGGGACGCGCAGATTACGATTGTGCAGGAAAGTCCAATCTGTGGTGTGATCCTTGTGACGACACCACAACAGGTAGCGATCGCGGATGTGCGCCGTAGTGTCTATATGTTCCGTCAGGTGGGCGTGCCTGTATTGGGAATTGTCGAGAATATGAGCTATTTGCTTACGGAAGATGGCGATAGTTCTCAATATATTTTCGGTAAAGGAGGAGGTCAGCAATTATCGACAGAACTACAAGCGCCTTTATTGGGACAGATTCCGATTCATGCCCATATTTGTGAAGGTGGAGATCGCGGATTGCCTGTGACTTTAAGCAATCGGGATTTTCTGCCTAGTCAAATCTTTGCCGAAATTGCCAAATCTTTGGATTTAACATTTACAAAACCAGACTGCAAATTATAACTTACATGGATGAAGACTATTAATTATATAATTTCTAAATTATTTGTAGAAATAAACTTTACTTACCAATTCTTGTAACTATGCCTAAAAATTTAGCGAATACGCTTAAACAGAATTTACGCAAACTGACACAAAATTCTTATTTCAAGATATATCTTGTATTAATTTTTCTTGTTGCTATTTTGGTATGCTGGGTAAGCCATTGGGGTATTCAAGTATCAAGTAATTATGCAAATCTTCAACCTAAAGAAAAATTTAACCCATCATTAGAAATTACTAAAGCAATCATCAGTGGTGCTGGAACAGTCTCAACGATTATAGGCGGAGTATTCTTGTATCTGAATTATGACGAAGCAAAACGCAAAAACTCTACGGATGCAAAACTAGCCGAGGCACGTCTTATTACAGAAAGGTTTAGTAAGGCAATAGAACATTTAGGGAGCGAAAAACTTCATGTTCGCTTAGGAGGAATCTATTCTCTGGAACGTATTTCGCAAGACTCTCAAAGAGATTATTCAACAGTTATCGAGGTGCTACGAACTTTTATTCAGACGAACTCAGTTTTATTAACAAATTTATCTAATAAACGTGACATACAAATAACTGTTGAGGGGAAATCTGTTGATTATAACTTACCTGTAGATCATGAGATACAATCAGCAATTCAAGCAGCAGCTATTGTTATTATTCGCCGTAATAGAAGTGATCATCCAGATGAGAAAAGAATTAATTTAAGAGATGTAAATCTTTTTGAAGCAAATCTTGGTAAAGTTGAAATTTGGAATATTGATTTTAGTGGTTCTAACTTTAGCACTGCCAAGTTAACTGGTACTAAAATCTGTGTAAGTGACTTTAGCAAGACAGATTTTACAAATGCTCATTTCATTTCTACTGATTTCAATGATGTTGATTGCGCCAATTCAAGGATGAAATGCAACGGGTTCTGATGAAGCAAAGAATACT
>JBAXSK010000179.1:0-9148 GCA_037130765.1 Pseudanabaena sp. ELA607 | reverse complement strand
TAGTCATGACTAACTATCATCTACATTTAGGGCAGCTAGGTCACTAGTAATTGCCTGTTGCTAATTCAATCAAGTAAGTAACCAAGTTCATAGGGCAAAACTTAGTTACAAAACCTTAATTAAATAAACCACCGTGGCAAATCGCCATAACTACAAGACAGCATCCAGCAACATCAGCAATTTCCAGCAAAATACTTGGAAATGATATTTGAGCCATTTAAACTGGAAATATATTTGACTGGACACATATTTGACTGGAAATATATGCTGGTGGATTGGTTTGTCACCCAATTACCACTTGCTGCCCCCCTTGCCTAGTAATTTGCCTAATAAATTGTTTCTTTCATTCCTGTAGAGCAACCCTATGTCCCCAGAAGAGGCACTGGCGTTTGTCGAGCTAATTCTAGATAAACGTAGCCTGACCCGTGTTGAACGCTCAGTGTTTGAGGGTGTTTGGCTTGGGCAAAGTTATGCTGATATTGCCAAGGAAGCTGGCTACGATCCAGGCTATATCAAGCTGGTGAGTCATCGACTCTGGCATTTGCTCACCATGCTATTTAATGAAAAAATTTCTAAAAATACGCTCCAGTCAGTAATTCGGCGGCACATGAGTCAATACCGCACCATGACTCCGACGCAAAAAATTACTGAGGTGGATGTCACCGACGATGGTTCTCAACGACGAGATTGGGGCGAAGTCGTCGATGTAACCTTCTTTTATGGACGGCAAGAGGAACTCAAAACCCTAGCCACCTGGATCGAAGAAGATCGCTGCCGCTTAATTGCGATGGTGGGGATGGGGGGATTAGGCAAAACGGCTCTATCGGTGAAATTAGCCAGACATTTAGCCGACAAGTTTGATTTTGTGATTTGGCGATCGCTCAATACCGCTAAATTGCCTGAAGAGTTGCTCACTAATATTATTTATTTCCTGTCACAGCAGCGAGATAATCTGCTGCAAAATGACTTAGAGAGCCTAATTGCACGGCTGATGGAATATTTGCAGCGTTACCGTTGCTTGTTGGTATTAGACAATTTCGAGTCCGTGCTCAAAGGTGAAGAAAACGTCGGTATGTACCGCAAAGGCTATGAAGGCTATGGCACATTACTCAAACGCATCGGCGAAATCTCCCATCAGAGCGCTTTGGTGGTTACCAGCCGTGAAATGCCCGAAGAAGTGGCCATGCTGGAAGGGGATATTTTGCCGGTGCGGGTGTTGCCCATGTTGGGTTTGGATGTGAAAGCAGCACAACGGGTCTTAGAAGCCAAAGGACTCAAAGGGATTGGCAATGATTTATATCGCTTAGTGGAATGGTATCGCGGTAATCCCTTAGCTCTCAAAATTGCCGCTAGTTCCATTAAGGATCTGTTTTCCGGCAACGTCAACCGTTTTTTAGAGCAGCGCACCCTAGTATTTAGCGGCATTGGCAGCCTCTTAGAGCAACAGTTCCGCCGCCTCACTGGACTCGAAAAACAAGTGATGATTTGGCTCGCCATCAACCGCGATCCGGTTTTAGCCCATGACTTGCGCGGCGACATTGTGCCCACTGTCGAACAAAATGATCTAATGACAGCCCTTGGCTCCTTGAAACGCCGTTCTTTAATTGAACAAAATCAAACCGGATTTACGCAGCAGCCCGTGGTGATGGAATATGTCACTATGCAACTAGTCGAGCAGCTATACCGCGAAATCAGCCAAGAACAGCCCCTCGGACTATTACCCAGCATCCAAGCCAAGCTGAATAAACAGTTATTTTATCTGCGCCACTATGCCCTAGTTAAAGCCACCGCCAAGGACTACCTGCGCCAAGGACAAGTGCGACAGGTTCTAGAGCCGTTGGTATCGAAATTAGTGGCTCACTTTGGCAATAAACAGGAAATAGCCCAACAATTAACTAATTTGCTTGAAGACTTGCGGGTACGGGAATTACGCCCAGAAACGACAGCTAAAGCGATGCCCAGCTATGGTGCAGGCAATATTCTCAATTTATTTTGGCATTTGGGCTTAGATCTTAAAGATCTCGACTTTTCTAATTTGACGATTCGCCAAGCTTATTTACCGGAAGTAAAACTGCATAACGTTAATTTTAGTAAATGCGATCTAGTCAAAACCGTATTTGCTGAAAACATGGGCGGCGCTTTGTCGGTCACCTTCAGTCCTGACGGCCATAAGCTATCTATTGGTGACAGTAGGGGACAAATCCATCTGTGGCGGGTGCGAGACGGCAAACCCTTGCTGACCATTAAAGGCCATGCGGGCTGGGTGGTATCAGTGGCATTTAGTCCCGATGGGCGGCTGTTGGCTTCGAGTAGTATCGATCAGTCGATCAAAATTTGGGACTTAGAAACTGGTGACTGTATCCGTACTTTTACCGGCTTTATTGGCACTGTGCCGACGGTAGCTTTTCACCCTGAAGGCACATTATTGGCGAGCGGTCACGCGGATCGGATGATTCGGATTTGGGATTTAGATTTAGGGATGTTGATTGCCAGTCTCGAAGGCCATGAAGATATTGTGCAGTCGTTGGTATTTAATACTTCAGGCACACTGCTGGCTAGTGGCAGTCAAGATACAACAATTCGGATTTGGGATGCTCAAAATGGGTCTTGTTTACGGGTGCTGTCAGCCCATGAGGATACGGTTTGTAGCGTGAGTTTTAGTCACAATGGCAATGTTTTAGCCAGTGGCAGCGAGGATAACAATATTTGCCTCTGGAATGTGGAAACTGGCAAATGTTTACGCACCTTAACGGGGCATAGCCACATGGTCTTTGCCGTCAGTTTTAGTCGCGACGGGACAACGCTCGCCAGTGGCAGTGGCGATCGCACAATTCGGTTGTGGAATATGCAAACCCTGCAATGCACTAACACCTTAATTGGTCATAACCATTGGGTGCGTTCCGTGGCATTTCATCCCACCCAGCCAATTTTAGCCACCAGTAGCGGTGATGAAATGGTCAAACTCTGGGAAACCAACACTGGTCTATGTGTGCGGACTTTTCAGGGACATTTGGGGCGCTCCTGGACTTCGGCAACAACGCGCAATAACTTTTCCCCCCAAACCAGCCAGCCAGAGAATAATTATCTGTTTGATATGTGGGACATTAGCTCTGGGCAGCAGTTCCGCATTTTGCAAGGCTATGACAATACGATCAGTTCGGTGATGTTCCATCCTGAGGGTGGGGTGATCGCCAGTGGCGGCAATGATTCGGTAATTCGGCTCTGGCATGGTCAGCGGGGCATTTGCATCAGAATGCTGCAAGGTCATGCCGACAACGTGCGGGCGATTCGGTTTAGTCCCTGTGGGCGGTACTTAGCCAGTTGCAGCGATGATTGCTCGGTGAAGTTATGGGACATTGGTTTAGGCAACTGCATTCGGACTTGGATGCACCACCCGGATTTGCCGCGCTGCCTGACTTTTACCCATGATGGCAAATGGCTGATCACTGGGGCCACCAACAAGTTAATCCGAATCTGGGACGTAGAAACTGGGGAATGTGTGCATCAGCTAGAAGGTCATACCGGCGCGGTTTTGAGCATGACTTGTTTACCTAATAGCGACTATCTCGTCACTGGCGGGCGGGAAAAAGTAATTCGGGTGTGGGATTTGTCTACCAACCACTGCATTAAGGTGTGGTCTGCGGGGATACATGGCCCTGTTACGGCTTTATCGCCCCATCCCCAAGAGATCGGACAGTTTTTTAGTGTGGCGGGTGAGGTGATTTCTTTGTGGGACATCCAGTCACAGTCCGAGGAATGTGTCCAACACTTTGATCAAAGCACCTTAATTAATGGCATGGCGATCAATGGAGCGGGTAATTTGTTGGCAACGAGCAGCGACCATAACACGATCAAGTTATGGGATATAGCTACAGGGCATCTGATGCGAGTCTTGGAAGGGCATACGGGAACTGTATCTTCTTTGGCTTTTGCTAATGAGGGTAACTTATTGGTTAGTGGCAGCTATGATGAAACTTTACGAATTTGGGCTTTAGATGAGGGCAACTTTAGCAAGGTATTACGGGAGCCACGCCCCTATGAGGGTTTGAATATTAAAGATGCGATGGGTTTGTCTAGTGCTCAAAGTGATAAGCTAAAATCCCTTGGCGCAGTGGAGATTTAGGCGCAGGGCAGTAATAACTCCTGTGACGCAACATGGCACATCCTTTTGTGAAGTGGGTGGGTGGCAAGCGGGCGCTAATGAGTGAATTAATGGCCCATTTGCCTCCACAATTCGATCCTCAAGTAAACAGTTATTATGAACCATTTCTTGGGGGTGGGGCATTATTTTTTGCGCTGCAATCTGGACAATGGCACAAAACATCTTCATGGCTCATCAAAGCAAATTTATCAGATACAAATTTGCCATTAATTATTACTTATCAAGTGGTCAAGCAACAGCCACAAAATTTAATTACTAGGCTCAAAGAGCATCAAGCTAATCATAGTTTAGAATATTATTATCAAATACGCAATCATCATGATTTAAATTCAGACTTAGAGATTGCTGCAAGATTTATTTACTTAAATAAAACCTGTTATAACGGGTTATATCGAGTTAATAATCAGGGGAGATTTAATGTGCCAATTGGTAGATATAAAGACACCAGCGCCATTGTGCAAACCGAGAATATTTTGGCTTGTAGTCAGGCTTTAAATGTTACTAGTCTTGACCATCAAGAATTTAATCAAATTAAACCTAAAGCCGGAGATTTTGTCTATTTTGACCCTCCTTATCATCCCCTTGAGCAGGAAGCTAGTGCCAAATCTTTCACTAAATATGCTAAACTGGATTTTACCCAAAAAGATCAAGAAGCTCTTAGGGATTTTGCCATTGAATTACATCAAAATGGCATTTATGTAATGATTTCTAACTCAGATACCCAGTTTATTCGTGATTTGTATGACACGGAATTTTTTAAAATTAAGCCGGTTTTTGCCCCTAGATTTATCAATTCCAAAGCAAATAAACGAGGTAAAGTAGGCGAGATTTTAATTTGTAATTATCTCTAAGTAATCCTAATTTTGAGTTTTTAATTTTTAATTGTGCTGTGATTTCTCCTCTTTTTGATTAACCCATGTCTGAATTAACTCCTGAAGCAATTGTTGGCTTAAATCCCATCCCCCCAGATCTCACCGAACATCCTAAATCTACCCTAGGCAATGAGCCTGAAAGTAATACCATCGCCCCAGACGCACCACCTAAACCAGCATGGGCGGAAGCTTTTAGCAGCAATATTCCCCTATTAACCGAAGGAGAATCATTTAATGTGCAACTGCCCGATCCCGATGACGAACATATCGCCGAAGAAGTCTTTGGGCAAATGGTGGAACAGGCATGGCAGGTGTGTGATCGCTTTGACTTGCAAACCGATATTTGGCGGGGGCGGATTCTGCGCACCGTGCGTGATCGCGAGAAAAAACGCGGTAACAGTCGCGGCTCTGGGTTTTTATTGTGGTTGCAAGAACGGGAAATCACCAAAAGCCAAGCCTATAACTGGATCGAACTAGCCGACAGTGCCGACACCCTCCTAGAGAGCGGTCAACTAGAAGCCGCCGATCTGAAGCATTTTAGTAAACGGGCTTTTGTCGAAACCGCCCAAGCCGCCCCCGAAGTACAACAATTAGTTGCCGAAGCCGCTAAAGATGGCGAACCCATTACCCGCCGTGAAGTCCGGCAGCTAGCGGATCAATGGTCGGCAATGAGTTCAGATTTGCTGCCCGAAAGCGTTAAGGAACGGGTGGCGGCTCATACCTTGCCCACCCGCTATGTGGCTCCCCTGGTGCGGGAAATTGAGAAACTGCCCGATAACTATCAGTCCGCCCTCAAACAAGCCATTATCGAAGATGGCAACATTGACAACATTAAGCAAATTACTTCCGATGCCCAGCGTCTGGGGCGTTATCTGCAAAATACCGGACATATCCAAGCCCTGCAACAGCATTCCGTCGATCTAGAAACCGCTTTACAAGAAGCCCTGCGCTTAGGATGCCTCAAGTCTACTTCGGAACTAGTCAGCGCGGCGGCTCAGCTAGAGCAAATGGTGGCTAAACTTTACAGCACATGGCGGCGGGTCAATACCTTAGCCGATCAACTCTATGGCGAAACCGGCGAAAGCACCCCCCACCTGCGGGATTTACTTGATGCTTTGGGCAGCTTGAGTCATTCGGTGTTAGAGGTGCAAATTGGTGGCGAAGAACGCAGCTATCAGATCCGGCTGCAAATTTTATCTGGTGATAGTCCTGATTGAGAATCTATTCAAAAGCAAAGCTCTCTAACTTCCCTAAGAAATTTCTGATAGGAATCTCCTCAAGAAATTAGAGAGCTTCAGCTAGCAAACCTTAGAAGCGATCGCGGTACATCAACCAATAATTAATCGCGGTACTCAAAATCACCAGGGGAAAGATAATCCGCACTGATAAATTCAAGCGATGCAAAGCGACTTTTTTACCAGCTTTCTCAAGGCGGTCACCGATGGGGGTGATAATAATTGGGAATAAACAGAGCAAGAAGAAAATATAGAAGACATATTCAATGGCCACTGTATAGCCAATTTCCGGCAGTTGATTGTTTAAAGATAATAGCAACACAATGCCTGAGAGCAACACCGATGCCGGTCCCATGATGCGCGGCACAAACATCGAAAATGGGAAATACAGCGTCGCATAAGCCACACTGGTTAACAGCATCAGCGGTAAGAGATTCTTCGATAAGAAAACACTGCTCTTCCGTTGTAGAGTGATCCGAATATTGAAGCCTGGAAAGTCTGTCTGAGAGTTATTACCAAAGCGATCAGGATTACCTAAGGTTGAAGTACTGCGAAAAATATCTTGGGCATATTCCAAGTCTTTAAAATTCCAAACCTGTAATTCAAAAGGCTTCTTCCGTTGTTGCAAATCAGGATTACTCAAGCGTAAACCGAGGGTGTCTACCACATAGATCAGTCGATCACTGGGAATGCGGATATTCTGGAAGCGAATATTGAGTTTTTGGGTATCAAAGGGATAGTCTTTGAGATCGAAAGTATTCCGAAACTCCGCTTTAATGCGATATAAACGGTAATTTAAACCATCAAGATTCCCTGACTGTAAAGTATTTTTGGCATCAAAAATGGGCTGGTTCGGTCTTTGGGTATTGGTTAAACCATCGAGAAACTCAATGGCGGTGGCATTCTCATTCACCGTGGGATTGTCTGTGCCACTGTAACGGAACCACAGATAAAAATCAGCGGTAATGCTAGAGCGGGCTTGATCCACGCGATTGAGACGGTTCATGTCAATGCCCGCATAAACTACGGACTGTCGCCAAAAGAACTGATCTTTATTCTTATAGCGCAGATTGAATAGGTTACCTGCTTTCTTTTCGGCGTTAATATCCACTCGCCGTAAGTCAGCCACCGTACTCAATTGAGTCGATGCCGAAATAAACTTTTTCCCTTCAAATTTGCCCACGCGAATTGGCGGTGCATTGTCGTGATTATTATCAAAATACAGCGGCCCGTTTAAACTTTTAACCGCAACTTCGCGGCGATTAATTGCCTCTAAACTATCGCGCAAAATCTTCCGCTGCTCACTAACATTTTGGCTGTTAGTCAATAATTTGGCTTCATCTTTAGCCAAGCTATTCTGCATCGCTTGCACGAGAACTTTAGCCGCATCAAAATAAGCCGCCCCAATATTAGAAGGAGTTTTTTTATAGGCGGCTTCGTAATCATTGACAAACTCTTTGGCATCAAAACCGGCACTGTCAAAAATTAAGGGCGAACCAGCATAAACTCCATCGACAAAAAAGCCCGGCTGTTGCTTTTCTTCAGGAAATTGCTCAAACAAAGCGGGGAACGTATCGCGACCAATGGCATCGGAACCCAAAATCGCTACATTCAAACCCCGCCGCCGAATATTCAACAAAATATCTCGCGCTTGGGCCCGACTCGTCGAGAGGAAAACAATGTTATCCGTGGGAATTTTTTTCGGTGGATCAACCTTAACATTATCCTTGGGCGGCTCAGATTTAGCAGCGGGTGACTTATCCACAAAAGGTTTGGCGGCATCAGCTTTCCCCACTTCTGCCACTGGTTGACTAGGAGAAGCCGCTGGGGTAGGAGGCTGTTGTTTTGGTTGTTCTGGCGTGGGTTCTTTAGTCGCCTCATCTTTAGTGGCTTTTGGCGGTGCATTGTCTGGCTCAGGAACCGCCTCATTAGGAACAACTTTCGGAGCAATTTTGGCGGGATTATCTAACTCGGCTAGATTGACCGCTAGTTTATCAATGATTTCCTGAATTTTATTGGGCAAGTCTTTTGCTTTAGGATCAAACTTCCATGATCCCTTCAAATTACCTGTATTCCCAAAACCCTCAGCAAAAGAATTACCTAAAGTTTGCCCCAAAGCATCATCAGAAGCAATCATATAGACATTCTTAGATTGCAGAATCTCTTGGGTATACAGGGACAAAACGCTGCCTTGCAGAGAATTAGAGAAGATCGTCCGAAAATAGAACGGATTATTTTGGGTTAAATTATCTGCCGTTGCTGTGGCGGTGATTGCGGGAATCGCATTTTTTTTATAAATAGGAGCGCCCACCAAAGAAGTAGTACTAGTCAAATGCCCTAATACGGCGACGGCATTACTAGAGCCAATTTTTTCGGCTACTTCTGGTACTGCGGTGGCATCGTCTTTATCATCAAATACATCTAATTGCAGAGGTTTACCATCAATACCGCCGCTATTATTGACCTTATCAAAATATAACTGAACACTTTTAATGATTTCTTGGGCATCATTGGCGCGTTCGCTAGTCACAGGAGCCACGACTGCCACACGAATCGGATTACCACTAACCTTCTGGGGGCGCGGATTCCAAGGATTGATAGCAATGACAATCAGCAGGGCAATCAAAGCTATACCAATCAGCCAAAAACGCTTTTTCTTTAACAACATAGACTTTTTGATATTTTTTCTAATGTCAATATAGTTGGCATGGGTCAGGTTGTATGGTAGTTGTCCCAAGCTAGGGGATAAGTCCGGCGATAACCATAGGTTGCTGCTGATGATACCAAATATTATTAACCAAGCCTTGATTCTCAAACTTTATGCAACTATGCTGCGCCAAAGGTTCCAACGGTTTTAGGGTTGCTCTATGCCGACTTAT
>JBAXSK010000178.1:0-9214 GCA_037130765.1 Pseudanabaena sp. ELA607 | reverse complement strand
CACAAAGTTATGTTAGCCTCCGAACCCTCCTTAAAAATCGACATTTCCGAAGCCCAAATTCAACTACTTCATTTACTCGATTTAGCGATCGCTGGTCAGGAAATTGTTATTACCAAAGGCGATCAGCCCGTAGCTCGACTAGTATCCATTGCCCCCAAGCGATCGTTATTTGGCAGTGACAAAGGTAAAATATTCATGTCCGATGACTTTGATGCCCCATTGCCAGAGTTTCATGATATCTCAAGCAATTAGCGAGAATATTCCATTAATCAGTTGCGATCAATTCTTTCCTAACTATCCAGTTCAATTAATCTGGTAAAACCGCTTCAACTGAGCAAAGGGAGTATGCCAAGAGAACCCATTAGGAAGCACAAATCCAAAACCAACAAACGTAGGAACCACAAAAGGATAACAAAAAGGTTCGTCATCCACCTCAGTACCACCCAACTGAATCACAAAATTACCACACCAAAAATACAACCCAGCCATTTGAATATCTAGACTGTAAGTAAGCGATCGCAATTTGTCCGATATGTTCATAACAAATATCCTGAGCCAATTAACCTGATAATAACACTTTGATTTTCTATGCGATCGCCTACAATGACATTATTAGCCAGTTATAAATTTTGAATAACCATCAAGCTTATGACCACAGTAGAACTTCGTCATCAAATTGATGAATACATCGATAGCCTATCCCCCGAACGGCTTAGAGTAGCTGTAGATTTTTTGGCATATCTAGCAGAACGTGAAAGCCAAGAAGCAACTGACGAACTATTAAGGATTCCTAGATTTATGGACTCTTTAGAAAAAGTAGAATCTAAAGTTTCCACAGGCAGCTATCGTAACTGGAGAGATATTCGCAGAGATGTATGAAGTCGGCCTGTCTCCTGAAGCCCAAAATTTTTACAACAAAACCTCACTTGCAACTGTCAAAAAGATTAATAAGTGTCTGCTAATTCTCGAACAAACCCCATACAACCACCCAAATATCACTGCCTTGAGGGGAAATTTAGCAGGACGCTATCGTTATCGGATCGGTGACTATCGCAGTCTATCTAGTTGACGAAGACTCAAAAGTGGTATCCGTTACCCTCATTGCCCATCGCAGTAAAGTATATGACAATTAGGACGCTTAAATTTTGGGTGAGTGGTTAGGCGATCGCCTACAATAACGTTAAACCAGTAAATTTTAATGAATCAGCGCTATGACTAACAAGCAATCTGAAAGTTTTAGATTTAACTCTTCCGTATTCAGCGTTGTTAACTTAAATAGTGAAGACACAGAAGATAAAACTTACTGGCTCCAAAAAAGTCCTCGCGATCGCTTAATTGCATTGGAATATCTACGTCAAGTAATGTATGGCTATGATCCAAATACCACCCGACTTCAAAGAGTTTTTGAGATTGCTAAATTTCCATCAAGTTGAATACCTGCTAATTGGTGGGTATGCAGTTGGATACTATGGTTTCGTTAGAGCATAAACACTAAACCCATCATCGGGATGGTCAAAGCGATCGGCTCTCCGTCCTCAGTCAAATTTGTGAACGTAAATGTCCGTCTTGCAGGTGGTATAAACTGTACAAACCCCTGTCCTTGTTTACAACTACCCAATCGCTGTACGCTACTGGGTATCCATCCTGAGTCAATTTGTTCATGTTGAAATGCAGCTCTGACAGTTTCGGGGGATAGAAATTTATAGGTTTCTTTTCCTGCATCTCGATACAGTAAATTCGGATCAAGCCCACGCCCCAATCAAAGTGATTTTTTTACCTTTGTTACCTCAACGCTCATCATATACGCTGCCTCCCCCTTTGTTTTTGACAAGCCATTACCGAGTAATTGCTGATAAAAACTTGTCATTGCTACCATCGTCCCTGAATCATTTACCTTGAAAAGAGAGTCAATCACTGATTTTACTCCAGCAACAATTGCTGCACCAGACGTACCATAATCAGACCCAAAAAACGAGAGACAGGCGCTAAAAACCAATAAATCTTTATTAATCAAATCTTTTAGATGTCGAATAAAGGAATACAATAGCAAAACTTAGAGAACCAGTTTTTGAAACAAGATTGACTAATCAGAAGAAAGAAAATTCAAGTCAAGAGAAAGCCCTCTAAGTTAACTAATTAGCTAACTTAAAGGGCTAGGTTTAGAACAGAAATTACTATTATTAATTCATGCTAAGAAGCAATCAAGCTTTAAGCATAAAATAACAAATCTATGATCCTTACACTTCAGCTACATCTAAAGCTTCCGCAGGTTCTTCAGCGCTGATTTCTTCCTCAGGAATTTCTGGCTCTTCTTCAGCAGAAGGAATTTCCTCTTCAAGGGCTTGAGGTGCAGCATTCATTTGCTCTCTATACTTAGCTGCCATTTCTTCAGCACCCGCATAGACCTTTAACGGATCGCGCACCATGTCCCCTGGTTCAGCTTCAAGCTGCTTCGTAGACAAGGAAATCCGTCCTCGCTCTGCATCAAGATCAATGATCATGACCTTCACTTCATCATTGACATTGAACACATTGTGGGGTGTTTCGATATGTTCGTGGGAAATTTCCGAGATGTGCAACAAGCCACTTACGCCACCGATGTCGATAAACGCACCGTAAGGTTTGATGCCACGCACCACGCCGATGACCACTTGACCCACTTCGAGCTTGTTCATCTTGCGTTCGACTAAGGCGCGACGATGACTCAACACTAAACGGTTGCGATCTTCGTCCACTTCTAAAAACTTTAAGGGTAGCTCTTCACCAACAAGCTCTTCCTTAGGCTTGCGGGTACTGATATGAGAGCCGGGAATAAAACCACGTAAACCTTCGATCCGCACCAAAGCACCGCCTCGGTTGGTCGCAAAAATCAACGAGCGCACGGTGGCATCTTCAGCTTGTAGCTGGCGGACGCGCTCCCATGCTCTCATGTACTCAATGCGACGGATCGACAGGGTGAGTTGCCCTTCTTCGTTTTCATCAGCCAGAATGAAAAACTCACGGGTTTCGTTGTTTTGCAGGACTTCATCAGGCTGGTCAACACGGTTGATTGACATCTCCTGAATGGGAATATAGGCGGCTGTCTTTGCGCCGATGTCAATTAAGGCACCCCGTGGCTCAATGCTAAATACTGTGCCCGCCACAATGTCGCCGGGGTTGAAATGATAGTCGTACTTGTCTAAAAGCTTTGCGAAGTCTTCGTGGGTGAAGCCGACATTGGGGGCGTTTTTTATCCGATTGACCATACTATGTTTGTCCTAGATCCTTTTCTCCTTAAGATTTTTTTGCCTCCTGGAAATGTAAAAGCAACAAAGAACGCTACTTTATGAGGGTAGCTTGTCATAACTATTACATCCCACGCCTTGTCATAACATTGCCGTCAGTTAAGCAGGTACGCTAAGGCATAGACTGTCTATTGTATCTTATTTAGAGTAATAATCTAGAGCATTACAAAAAAATTTTCTGTCTTTTTCTGAGGAATTTTTTCTTGATTTGTAGCCAAGCCTGAAAAATTCAGCCTTAAAAAATCGATCTTTGACCTTCGGGACTGACTCCAACGATGCGTAGCTCGCAGTCAAGGACTTTAAAGCCATATTTATCGGCAACTTTTTGGCTAATGGTCAGGATCTGATCGTTTTTAAATTCAATGATGCGATTAGTTTTGACACACACCAAATGGTGATGGTGATGGGGACGAGGTTGGTTTAGCTCGTAATGTTTATGATCTTCAGCTAGTTCGAGTTCGCGCAAAACCCCCATCCGTGCCATCAGCTTGACGGTGCGGTAAATGGTGGATAGGCTAATATTTTCGCCTTGATGGTGCAGGCGGTCGTGGAGGTCTTCGGCGCTGAGGTGTTGACCTTCGGGCAGATCCTGAAATGTCTGTAAGATCACTTCCCGTTGGGGGGTCATGCGACAACCTTTGGCGTTTAGCTCGGCTTTGAGGGCTTCAGGGGAATATGATGTCGGCGCGGTTGACATGGAATTACCGGCATTATCAATAATGGCTGCTTCTTGACAGTAACATATTTCTGAGGCATATTGCGGTGGGATGTTTTGCCGGTGTATGTGGAGCTAGATTTTAGCAGCGGGGTAGTGAATTTCTCCTAGTAATGCGCCCTGACTAGCACCGGTGACGCTGGGGAGATTGCCTTGACGGTTGTGCCAGCGCAAATAAGCAAGGACGGCAAAGGCGATTGCTTCTTTGCTATCGCTAGAGAGTCCTACGGCATCGGTCGGGTTGAGAGTAATTGGTCCCCATTGGTTAAGCATGTGTTGCAGCCGTTGTTTGAGGAAGCCATTGCGGGCTCCACCACCACACACTAAAACTTCGGTGGGCATGGTGGGTAAAAATCTTTGATAACTATCGACGATGGCGGCGGCGGTAAATTCGGTCAGGGTGGCCATAATGTCATAAGCCGAAAAATTAGCGATTGCTTCGCAATCGATCAGGCATTGCTCGAAATAATCGGGGCTGAATAGCTCTCTACCAGTAGATTTTGGTGGGGATTGCTCAAAATATGGATGGGATAACCATTTTTGAATTAAATCTTGATGGGCTGTGCCTTGACGGGCAAGATGACCATCAGCATCATAAAACTCACCAAACAGCTTTTGGGCTGCCATGTCTAACAGGACGTTACCAGGGCCATTGTCAAAACCAAATACCCCAGCACCAATGGAGATCGTATCTTCTGTCCCATCAGTCCCAATGGGGGGTAAGTAAGTTAGATTAGCGATGCCGCCGATATTTTGACAAACCCGCGTATGGCTAGGATGGGACAGCAACAAAGCATCGATCATGGTCACTAGGGGCGCACCTTGACCACCCAAAGCAATGTCGGCAGCACGAAAATTATTGACCGTGGTAATGCCGGTGTGATTGGCGATGACTGCGCCGCGTCCCAGTTGTAGGGAATAGCCTAACTCTAAGGTTTGATCGGTATTACAGCAATGGTGCGGTGGGCGATGAAAGACCGTCTGACCGTGGGAACCGATTAAATCTATAGGTTGGGCAGCGATGGCGGGGGGTAAAGTTTGGCGCAGGGCTTGGGCAGCTTGGGCAAAGGCAATTCCAATGCGGTCATCAAGGGCGCAATATTCCGCCATGTTCAGGGGCTTACCAGCACAGACGGCCATGATTTGGGTTTGCAAATCTAGATCATATTTATAGGTCTGTCCAGCAATTAATGTTACTTTTAATGGTGTAGCAATTAAGGCATCAGATTTGGTCGGATCATTTACTGCTGCGGGATGGGGGACAGCATCAGTAATTTCAACTAAGGCGGTATCAATACCATCAACGGATGTACCGCTCATCAAACCTAAAACAAGCATGGTAATTTAAGGGGGAGTTAATGCCGAGAATTTGGTGCGCAAAAATATTGTGAAAAAGTTATGGGCAAATCATTTATAAAACATGAAACCGTGGATTACGTTTTAAACTATTGACATCGAAAGTTCTCCCCCACGCAATAAAATCATCATTAACAATATCTTGGGCTGGATCAAGTAACAAAGCTAGATAACAACTTTGTTGCCGAATCACCACCGAAACATAATCTTTGCCATAAATTACGGCGTGCTGGAAGCTTTCCACCGGTAAGGATGTGGTCAAAAGGGATTTAATGCCTAAGGACTGAAAGATCGGTTGCACCCAAGCAATGCTGCTGTTGCCATCAACTAAGGTGAAATATTCCTTGGGTAAGCCGGTTAAATCAAATGTAGCCGCACCCAAGGCATAATATTCAAAAGCGACATCGTTAATACTGCTTTCCGTTGGGTTTGTCATATTGCCGCTCCCCGTAACCAATAGGTTTCCATCATGCCTTTTCCTTTTATGGCAATTGCGCCGCGTAATTCTATGGTGAATCTGGTGTGTAAGTGACTCGCAGTGGCCGGAGAGATTTGAATTGCCCCCGGTTGTCCGTGGGATTCCATGCGACTCGCGACGTTTACAGTGTCGCCCCATAAATCATAAATGAATTTCTTGATGCCAATCACTCCGGCCACTACAGGGCCGCTGTGAATGCCAATGCGTAACTCAAAAGGATGCCCCAGCGGCGTATTAATTTGACTAATCATTTCCTGCATTGATAAAGCCATATGGGCTACAGCGATGGCGTGATCATCGCGATGGCAAGGCAAACCGCCCACCACCATATAGGCATCACCAATGGTTTTAATTTTTTCTAAGCCGTATTGGTCGGCCAGGGCATCAAAACCAGAAAAAATGCGATTCAAGAGGCAAACTAGATCCACCGGCGCAATTTGGCTAGATAGTTCCGTAAAACTGACAATATCGGCAAATAAAACCGTCACCTCACTAAACCCATCGGCAATTACTTTTTCCCCTTGTTTGAGGCGATCGGCAATTACTTCCGGCAATAGATTCAGTAATAATTTTTCCGAGATGGCTTTTTCTTGGGAAATAATTTGCTCGGCTTGGTAACGGTCGCTGATTTCTTGCCGGACTCGTAAATACATTTCGCGAAAAGCTTGCATTAATTCCCCTAGTTCATCGCCGCGATGTACAGAGTCATCACTCATGGCATAAAATTCGATGGGTTCAGCCAATTGGGGTGGGAAATTCGCGCTAGGGGATGAGGCTTGAGCGATATAGTCGATGGGTTGAATCGTATCAACTACGGCTTCGAGATCGCGACGTAATTGCAATATGGGCAAAATCACGGTATTGCCTAAAATCAACAGGGTGCTACCCGTCAAGAAAACTGCAATAATGACCACCAAACCGATGATGCGCCAAACATAAAGTTGTAGATCTGCTTTGATGTAACTGGCTTCGTGACGTACTGCTAATAACCCTTTGCCTTTGAGCCAACTCACATCATAGGCTACATCATATTTATTGCCGTCCCACCGATGGAATCGCTTGGTATCCATGCCCCGCAATTGCATATTCAGCAATTCCTGTGGGTTAATCAGCGGTGCTTCACCATAGCTAGATAAAATTTTCCCCTCCGCACTATAGACAATCCACCCCAAAAGATGAGGGTCATCTTTGATCACTTCGGCATTATTTAAAACGGCACGAGGTAATAACTCTGGTTTGTCGGCGGTCTGCAACCGAGCTAGTTTGATCACCGTGGCGATTTTAGCAGCAGATACTTCTTCGAGTTGGGCAGTTAGCTCATCTTGGCGACGAAAATATGACGGAACCAACAAAATCGCTTCGATAAAGGTCAAGCTTAAAAAAATCAACAGTGTAATACGATGCGACAGTTTAGCCCGTAGGAGATCCCGTAAATTACATCTAGCACTTACAGGCGCAATTCTTGGGCTGATTTGCGCTGCGGCTGGATCGGATGGCGCGGATGAAGAGAAAATGACTGCCATAGGGAGTATAAATACTGGTGCGATACATTGTCTCGATACAAAAACTGACGATCAGAATTTGCTGATTGCCCCTCACCACTAGCCTTGATCGCCAGCCTGCGGTGTATACCCTAGCTCTAAGGCCAATGGTCAATTTTATGATTCATGCTTTTATTTAGTAATGCCGCATTTAATGTCAAATTTTCATGATTGACCGAATTAATAGCGACGAAAAGCTGATATTTTTATGTGCATTTATGATTTTACAGTAAGGCTTTTCATGAAAATAAACGGGAATAATTTCCCAGAATAATCTATTTAAATCATAATCAATATTGGACAATCAATTTTTAGCTAAAACAACGGCCATCCGTCGTAGCTGCTAGGGTAGAACAAAATTAGAGCAGATGCCTCATTAGTGCAAATGGTACGGCTGGGCCATAAAGTAGACTTTGAATATTTACGGCAATCCAAAGGTTGAGATCCAGTGACTTATAAAATTGGTTTATTAGGTTTAGGCACTGTGGGGACTGGTGTGGCGCGGATTTTCGCCGACCAAACCGGTAGACACCCCCTATTACCCACCCTAGAAATTGCCCGGGTGGGAGTGCGTTCTTTAGGTAAATCCCGGAATGTGGCTTTACCGTCAGACATGATTACTGATGATTTGCTCTCAATTGTTAATGATCCGACTATTGATATAGTGGTTGAGTTAATTGGTGGGATTGAACCGGCTAAAACGCTGATTTTACAGGCGATTGCGAACAAAAAGCACGTAGTTACTGCCAATAAATCTGTGTTATCCCGTCATGGCAGTGAAATTTTTACCGCTGCTAAGGCTCAAGGGGTATATGTGATGCTGGAGGCTTCGACCTGTGGCGGCATTCCAGTGATCCAAGTGCTAAAACAAGGTTTGGGCGCAAATCGCATTCAAGAAATTGATGGCATTATCAACGGCACAACCAATTATATTTTGAGCCGCATGACCGCTGAGGGCGCAGATTTTCAGGCTACACTGACCGAAGCCCAGCACCTTGGCTATGCCGAAGCAGATCCCACGGCAGATATTGATGGCTACGATGCAGCAGATAAAATCGCGATTCTGGCTAGTCTTGCTTTTGGCGATCGGATTCGCCTCGAAGATATTTATCGCGAAGGAATTCGCCATATCACCGCCGCCGACATTGCCTATGCCAAGGAATTGGGCTTTGTGATTAAGCTATTGGGCATTGCCCGCCGTCCCGATGGTGCTGATAGCTTGGATGTGCGAGTCCATCCGGCTTTAGTGGCAGCAGAACACCCCTTGGCTAGCATTCACGGCGTGACGAATGCGGTGCGTATTGTGGGCGATCCTTTGGGTGAAGTAGTCTTATCTGGGCCAGGTGCTGGCTCTGGGGCGACTGCTAGTGCGGTGGTGGCTGATGTGATTAACATTGCGGCGGCGTTGCACACTGCCCCTGAGCAGGTGAATCAATTGATGGGCTGCCTCCATGAAAATTATGCCAAGATTTTACCGATTACCGAAACTCAATCGCGGTTTTATGCTCGGTTAGTCACCCATGATCAAGTGGGAGTAATTGGCGAATTGGGCACTTGTTTTGGCCAGCATCAAGTCAGTTTGGAAGCGATTTTACAGAAGAATACAGTCCATGATGGGTTGGCAGAAATTGTGATTGTGACCAAGACGGTGAGTGAAAAGGATTTTCAACTTGCCCTTGATGGAATTCGTCAATTACAGTCCTTACATAGTATTCCGACGGTTTTGCGAGTGTTGTAATATAGTCAAGGAGTCTAGTTGAGAGATTGGGGGAACCAGTTTCTAACTTAATCCGCCAATTCAAGGATGAAATGCAACACCTAGAGATCTTTGCATAAAGGG
>JBAXSK010000177.1:0-9217 GCA_037130765.1 Pseudanabaena sp. ELA607 | reverse complement strand
ATTCACTATCTTACCTTATCTTACCTTCTAATCCCCTTTTTATGCAACAACGCCTTTACGAATGATACTATACAAAACTTCAGCATCAGGAGAACTAAAGTAGCTATTGTCATAGCTATAACCCACAGTATTACTAACAGGGTTATCAAGTTTAGCTAGATCGGAAACATACAGCTTAACTTCATCCGTTATTTCTCTGTAATGATTTGAGTTAAAACATTCGGCAATAGGAAATATCTGTTTCTTAAAGTTGCCTGATTTGTCAAGTAAATCTAATCTTAGAGCTTCGGCGTTGTCACTGACTAAGGTTTCAATTTTTAAATTAAAAAACCTCAGAAATTGATTAATATTTTGTTTGATCATAGAAGTTATATGCATAGCAATGTATTTCCTTAATTGTTTTTTGGGTTCAATTTATATATACCGTTCAAAAATTTGCGTCTGAATCTTAGAATATTTTCCGTAGACTTAAACCCAAAATTTGAGTACAGCTTTCCAAGCAAGCCTGTTTCGGGTGGTTGAAAATTCGGATCTAGTTGATAAATCCAATCAACCACTTCACAAGCTTCATCTAAGTGTGTATAGGCAATCCAATGAGCCAAAGGCCAAAGTACTTTGCAAGCAGCTTTTTTGCGACGTTGAGTAAGTTCGGTACTTAAATCAAGCTTCCTAAGGCACTTTTTGTATAGTGTCAAATGCATTAGATTAGTAGCTACAGATCGCATTCCTTGAGGAAATTGTAAGCGACTTTGATTATGATGACGATGACATAAACTCGGTTGTAAATAAACTGCAACTTTTGGATTTGACATGGCTACTTCTATCACAAACAGGCGATCGTCCCGCCAAGCAAAATCAGGACGATGAGGAATATTTTGAATAAAATCTTTGCGAAATAGATATGCCGAATAATGAGAACTATCACATTCACCTAATTGCTGAGCTATAAAATCATCACATTCAGTCCAATCTTTTTGATAGATTAATTGCTCATCCTCAGAATATACTTCACAGCCACCTACTACAACATCTGCATTTTGCTCTAAAGCAATTTCATATTGTCGATCATTAGCTCCCTGACAAACCCAGTCATCAGAGTCTAAAAAACGTATATATTTACCTTGGGCAATTGTAAAACCACAATTAACAGCCCAGCATTTGCCCCAATTATCTTGCTTTAAACTAATGATATCTGATTGAGTTTGTAACCATTCCCAAGTTCCATCATTACTACCATCATCAATTACGATAATTTCAATATCAATGTTTGTGTTACGGCATGAATCTATAGCTTTAGGTAAACTCCAAATTCTATTGTAAGTAGGAATAATGACGCTTAAATCTAATTCCATTGTTTTACACTAAAGAAAATTTAAAAAAGAGTTTCTTTAAACGCCTAAAAATCTTCAGTAAGTATGGATAAAAAATAGGAAGATTTTTATAAAAAAACCTTCTATAAAAATAAGGAAGTTGCGATGTCTTCTCAATGTGTCCTACATTATTCCAGAGAAGAATAAAGTTAGTTTTACAAGTAACAGGTTTTTCTTCAGCCGTACTAAGGTTCTTTAAATTAAGCCTTTCAAATTTACTCAAAAGAACATCTGGACTATATGATTCTGGTCTCAAGTTATATATAACAAATCCACGGGTTGAATTCTTAATTATTGTTTCCAGATAAAAATCTTGAATGTTTGGAGTACACTCAGTAAAAGCACAATTACTAATCACCAAATCATAGTGAGTGGATGAATTAAGATCTTCAAATGTTCGCAACTCAAGATTTTTTGTATATCTATCCCCAAAACACTGCAAGTACCTAGATGTGAGTTTAAGAACCTGTGTAAGATCTACAATTGTATAGGATTTAATTTTGAAGCGATCTTGAATTATTTTACATAATCCACCATAACCACCACCTATTTCTATTATATTCATATTTGAGAGATCCCCAAAAAAATGAATTATTTGACTAAGATTTGCGATATACCTTAGTGTTGATGGTGAAAAGTTTCCAAATTCTAAATAACCATAAGTAACAGGATCTCCATATAGATCATTTTCCTGAAACATTGGGAAATGCATTATTAAATCTGGCGAATTAAATTGGATGAAGTCTAAACATTTTCGCCCAAAATCATAGTCAAAGTGTTCTAGAATTTGATTGTAGATAAGAGAACGCCTAAAATTTTGAAATGTTTTATCATTTACTGCCGCATCCTGACAGAACATAGGATATTCTGAGTTGTCTGATGCTGAACTACAAATCTTGTAATCTTGCTGGCTAGGTTGCATAATAAGTTATAAGTTTAAGGTTGATGAAGTAAGTAATATTTTTAAATGCGATTAGATTTTGATACCAATCTATATCCGAAAAAATAATGATAAATGGGACGTAAGGAATTTTTAACAGTTTTAGTGGTAAAGAATGGTATCGTAATTGTAATTATTGCAAATAATTCTGATAGCCAAAGTGGAAAATTTTGAGTCTGTACTAACTGTAAGCGTAATGCTTCTCTAGTGTATGGATAAGTAGATGTATAATACCCCAAAAAATGCACTACAACTGGGTTAACTTCATGAAAGGGATACCAACTCTGATGTTTAGGGTGGGGGAAATTAGGATTGATTAATTTAGATATACCTCGAAAAACATCAATCGTAATACCTCCTTGGCAAGCTTGTGGGTCACTCATGATTGAGCCATCATCAGAGATTGGAGTTTGATCGTGAATTGCCATAGAGATCGCCATTAACAATTCATCATTCGGACAATTGCGTAACCTAATTAACCCAATCTCATCATATTGAGGCTCTAACTCACGCGCTGTTGCATACACTTGATCGCTTATTTCTCCTTTTTCTAGATAATATATCCCACCGTTAAACTTTGGTAAAGTCTGAACATTAAATCGTTGACAAACTGCTGAGATATTTCCAAACCATTCTCCCTCAGAGATTGTCCCACCAACTACAGAAACATCATGACCAGCAAAGCGTTCAAAAACTGATTCTAAGGAGCCTACACACAAACAGTCAGCATCAACAAACAGTGTCTTATCAGCAGGAGCAATTTTATCTAAGTGTAATTTAGGCGAAAAGCCTTGACCATACTGATTTGGCTGTAATTTAATGATTTGAATATCTGATAAATCAGGTGGGACTAAGTGTGCCTGATCGGTGGCGATCGCAAACTTAATATCACTATCTTTGTGCCACCATTTAAAGGATCGGGCTAGGTTGACTGCCATTTGAATATAAATGGGCTTTCCTGTAGCGATCGTCAGCGCAACCCTACTAATTGTCGGTTTCATTCCATTCATTCCTTATTTTACTTTTTTTGTTTCCCAGCCTTAATGCTAGAGCATCTCTCCAGAAAAGATGGCGCACAGGTCCAACATAATGTCGTGCAATCCAAGACTTCCCAAAAAAGGTAGGTATAAGGGAAAACTGATCATCGACGAAACAACTGATTTCATTGCGAGAATAGGAAATGCCATTTAATTGGAGGCAAGCTTCTGCAAAAATTGTTTGTTCAGTGAAATGATTAGACTTATCTATGGCAACCTGTATCGCATCATCTAGATTGCAAAAATTGAATATATTTCCAGAAGCTAGGATCAAACCAGCACATAAGTGCTTCTCTCTCGGCAAGTGGGAAAATCTTGGAAGATGAGTGAGATTTTGATCATAGGCTGGTTGAAAATCTTCAGACATTTTTAGGAATGGCAATTCACTTTTGTTAGAAAGTATTATTTTTAAGTCAAAATTTATATTGACCAAGTCCCTAAACCACAAAATGTCAGTATCGCAGTATAAAGTAGGACTTTGTTCAGCAGATTTTAATACGGCAGCCATTTTCAACCCCATCACATTAGTTTTAGCAAATTGTACAAGGGATTTTCTGCCCAGGTTTTCATGATATTCAAAGCAATCCTCGGGCGTAGAAAATATTTTATCTCCCTTCCACCAACTAAGCATCTTCATAACTTCTTCTTTATCTAAGCTACCATCAGAAACTATTTCTAATTGGGGTAATTTATCCCAAGATCTATACAATGAGAATAAACTCTCTTTAAGCATTACCTTTTGTTTTTGACCACAAAGATAAACCAGAGATAATGGTAAACTGTCTTTAACAATGGAACTTGACTTAATTGGTATTAACGATAAGATATTTTTATAAAGTAAAGCCGAACGAAATGCCATGGAATTTTTTAATCTTATCAACATACTGCCTCGCCTCAATTTTTTTATTAAATATTTTTATTAAATATTTTTAGGCAGTTCTCCCTTAAAGATTTAAAACCAAGAGCAACATGCTTGAGTAGAAAGGTTGAAATTAATTCCTGCTTAGTTAATCTCAAGATACTTCTATTAAAGAAAAGAACATCACTGTTATTGTAAGGTTTAGAAAATTCTATGCGCTCATATCCGAGTAGTTGAAAACGTCTCTTTATTTTTTCAATATCTGATTTTATGTCTAGACCACCAAAAAAGTCATGAAACTCTATGGTATACTGAGGGAACGTTTTGAGTAACTCATCTGAGATGCTCTCAAACATCTTTATTTCTGCGCCTTCAATATCAACTTTGACTAAGCAGATGTGTTTTTTGTTAATTTTTGCTTTTTCTAACAAGACATCAAAGGTTATTGCTTCAACTATTGATGTTCCAATATTTTCCCAATAACCTGCTAAAGGCTCAAAAATACTGTTTGCCTCTGGGTTTTCTGATAAATGAATAGAAATACTTCCACAACTATCACTTAGGGCATAATTAAATTTTCTTATTGATTCATTTTCGGGAATAGAATCATAAAGTGATGTTACTGGTTCGACTGCTACACATTGACTTTTGAAGTTTTCACTTATTAGTTTTGAAAAGTCCCCTAAGTTAGCACCTATGTCTAAAACAATGGAGCGTTCATTTAAGGATTTTGAGTAAAAATGATGCCCACGATACTCAGAGTAGCCTCCGTATAGTGAAAAAATTGAGATTAGATCATTAGCAAAAATCAAGGTTTTACTACTTATTGACTTTAAAATATGTTTCATGGTCTTAATTAAAGCAATCAAAAGTTAGTAGATTATTTTTGAAAAGTCATCTCCTACAGTACTTTGCTATGGTGAGATACATCATAGTACTGAAAAGGTCGAAAACAAAGGAATTTAGAGTGGGAGAAACTGCATATTATGATAGCAGAAACCGTTGTATTTATAACTGAGAAATAAAAGTGGAGTTGTAGGACGAACTTTAAATGTCGGTGGAGGTAATAATTTAGTTATAAATTTGTATATGCTTCCAGACCTAAAAGCAAAAGAATTCTTTAATCTTTTCATGTATCCTCCTATATTTAAACTCTAATTTTTTCTAGATTCCTTGATAACGCTAAGAATACGAAAACTCAGGTCATAGGAAGAACGGCTCCAAAATTGACGGATAGAAAGGGATAATGACGCACTTAGCAATCTAAAAAACATTAATAACCGCCGAAGAAAGGAAGGTTCAGGTATGTGACCCATCGGAGATAAATATTCATTCGTTTTTTCGTCAAGAGATGCGGTCATATGCCACTGACGGGGTGTGCTTTCCAAATAACCAGAATGAATAATAGGAACGCTATCTTTAGGGTCAAGTACTGCACAAGTTAGTTTCTGAGCAGCATACCATTCAGAAAGGAAAGTTTCAAACCCTGTATATTTATCTTTTTCTGCTTCTTGTAATGCCTTTAATCCCAGCTTAACTAACTCTGTCCTACACACACAAGGATTAGCAGAAAATCCATAAATAGATCCATAAATATCATCAAATAAATTTATCGCTTTTTCATCATTAGTTAGAGGAGCGGTTTTACTCAACCTAATCTGTACCCAATCTGGATTCTTTCGTAATAAGTCTAGCAAATAGTTCAAATCAACTGGCTTAGTAAACTCCCAGTCATCTTCAAGCCAAAAGAAAAATTCCGTTTCTATAAGGTTTAGAGCGTTAATAATATTTTGAACGTAACCTTTACGATCATAGTTCTGAACAATTAGATCAGGCTTCACCACTGTTATTGCTTCATTGCTGTAGTCTCCGTCAATTGCCAATATTACGGGGTTGAATAAGTAGTCACAGGACTTTCTCAAAGACTCAATAGTAGCAGGAAGCAAATGTTCTCTTCCTTCACAGGCAAAGACTATTAAAGTGATGTTAGAGGTGTAAGACTGCATAAATGCTTAGTTGCTTTTTACGAAAATATGTTTAATTCTTCCGTAAAATTCCCTTCTAAATAAGAAAAGTGGATTTTGTGTCAAAATTCGTAGTAGTTTTAAAACTGAAATGAAGTCTCTTTTTGTGATTTCATGAAGCTCTTGCCGCAACTTGGTTAGACGAAGAAAAGTCAAAGCTTTCGATTTTTCTTTATTGTTTAGATACTCACTCATTTGAAAATTAACAATGAAGTTCTCTCTATCAAAACCTTTCTCAAGATTGTAAGATTTGCTCTCGTCATGATAACGAAAAGCAGCTAAATCATCTTCAAAAATTAACATAGATGCTTTGTGAATTACAAACTGCATAAAAAAAGCCCTGTCAAAAACTAAATTAAGATTTTCATCAAACATTGGAAGCCATTTTGTATTTCGCCAAAATACCGACGGTTGCGGCAGACTACTGTTAAATGTCAATATCCATTCTAATAAACTGTTCCTAAGATGAGGAACTAATTTTTCTTTATTAGGAAAAACATATGTAGAACCAACAATCAAGTCGTTCTGAGTTTCCGAAAAAGCCCTAGCCACTCTAGTAAACGCATTAGGAAGATAATAGTCATCACTATTTATGTAAGCTAAAATCTCTCCACTAGCCCTTTGGAAACCTTTATTAATTGCATTAGCTTGCCCTTTATCTTTCTCACTTACCCAATAAGTTAACCAAGGCTCATATTTTTTGATGATATCAAGCGAATTGTCCGTGCTTCCACCATCGATTATTATGTATTCTAGGTTTGGGTAGCCCTGAAGTAAGACTGATCGAATAGTTTCTTCAATGAAATCTCCATAATTATAATTGGGTGTTACGATACTAATTTTAGGCCATTCGGAACCATCAGGTGTAGCACTGGGAAGATATGTACTTTCTTCGGTCCAAGGAAAACCTGTTTTTCCCTCTGGTGGTGGTGGTAGTTCGTTTAACTTAGGAGAATGCATATTTGTTTCGTTTTGTATGTACTTCTTTTCAAAAAAGTTGCAAGAATTATTTTGATTTAATTTTATGTATAAATGACGAAATAAGTTTTGGATGTAATTTGTATTTCCACAACTTAAACTTAACTAAGGCTCGTTCTAGGAAACAACAAAAAACTTTCTGTTTTATTCATGTGAATCTTTAATAGTTCTGGGTCAAAGATTGGTATTAAATCTGGCAAACTACAAACCTGATAATTATGTTGTTCCGCAAAAATAAGTAGACTTTCTGTTGAATAGTTATACGCTTTTAAGTTCTCAGCATTCCATTCAAGTAAAACATAAGGCTTTTCTTTTTCAATGCAATTAACTGCACCCTCAAGAGTTAATAGTTCAGCACCCTCAACATCAATTTTTATAACTGAAACTGGGGGCTTTCCAAGTGCTTCCCATTCAATATCAATTGTGGTGACTGGTACTTGAATTCGATTATTTGTGTTTTCACGCTTTGTATCTTTAAACCCGTCATAAGCACCCATGTCTGGAGAAGCAATAAAAAAGTCTAAGGTTCCAACTTGACTGCCTGCTGCTTTACCCACTATTGTCCATCTATCGGAAAAATTACTGCTTTCAGCAGTACGATTTAAAAAATCTAGTGTGTTTGGGGATGGCTCAAACGATACAACTCTGCAAGAATTATCTCTATAAAGAATAGGAATAGACATCAAACCAATATTGGCTCCTACATCAAAATAAGTGCTATTTGGTTTAATTAATAAAGATAAAATATCTAGGTTCTGATTTTCATAAATGCCTTGTTGACAGGCCAGTTTAAATAATAGCGAATTTTTCGGGAAATAAACCTTAGTACCAAAGTAAGGAAACGCCCCTGCAAAACCAGGGCATTTGCCATAAAGCCATTGCTTAATGCTTTTACGAATGTTCATCATAAGTCTTTCAAGTAATTGTATTAATATCTTTAATTTTCCATTCTATTTGAGGCATTATTAAACCTGGTCTATGATCAGAATAGTTGCTATTAACTCCGTCTACAGACTCAATTGAAACTTGTCTCATAAGTTTATTGTCGGTTATCCAGCGTACATTATGAATACCAATCTGTAAACTTGCAGCATATATACCAGGCTTAAATAAATTGGATGGTATCAGACATACTGCTTCAAAAGTAGCAGGATCGCGAGATTGAGTATCAACATCATCATCGAAAGCCCTAAACAAAATTTCTCCATTAATGTAACTATATAAATCTATTCCCACCCTTAAACTAGCTTGATAAGTTTTTAGTTGATATTTAATAAAAAATCCAACATTTTCAGATGTTTTAAATATCTCTCTCCAATTACCTTCACAATCGCAAGGATAAAAATCTAAAACATCTAAATCTGAATCTAAAATCAGTTTTTCATCTTGCTTATCTCCTAATTTAGCCGAGCTAGAATAATACGAAAGATAAGACTGAATAATCAATTCAGTCTTATCTTTCCCTTTGATTTGCCCTGATTCTAGGTAAATAGCTTGACTACAAAGCCTTTTTATAGCTCCCATATTATGGCTAACAAATAATACGGTTTTTCCCTCCTTACTAACATCTTCCATTTTCCCCAAACACTTTTTCTGAAATTGCGCATCTCCTACCGCCAACACTTCATCCACGACCAAAATTTCTGGCTCTAAATGCGCTGCCACTGCGAAAGCTAACCGCACATACATCCCAGAAGAATAACGCTTAACTGGTGTATCTAAAAACTTCTCTACTTCGGCAAAATCAACAATTTCATCAAATTTACGCTTAATTTCGGCGCGACTCATGCCCAAAATCGCACCATTGAGATAAATATTTTCTCTACCGGTTAACTCAGGATGGAAACCTGTACCAACTTCTAATAAACTAGCAACGCGCCCCTTAATCCGAATCTGTCCAGTGGTTGGTTCCGTAATTTTACTCAGGACCTTGAGTAAAGTTGATTTCCCTGCCCCATTACGCCCAATTACACCAACCCGATCTCCTTGCTTAATCTCGAAGGAAATAT
>JBAXSK010000176.1:0-9243 GCA_037130765.1 Pseudanabaena sp. ELA607 | reverse complement strand
ATACGTTTATAGCTAAATATTAGCTGACATAAATTTGACTGTCAATATCTGATCATCTCATCACTCATCAGTTTCCTGTTCGCTAAAGCAACCGATTTTGTTCAAAATAATTAGGTGAATTGTATTTGATTAACACACCATACTGGACTCAAGCCAGTTTAATTGCTTTTGCGGCGGTAATACTCAGTATTGTGATTTTAAGAATAAACGTAATTCTTGATAATAAAGATCTATTTGTATTCATAAATTTGGTGAGTTTTGCAGCATTTTTGGGAATACAGTTCTTTCAAATAATCTCTCCATTGAAGGACTTATCGCAATAGAGAGAAATTCTATCTCTTTGTGGAGTTGCAGGTTTTAGTGCGATCGCGCTGATTGCGGCATTCCGTTTAATCTTCCAATTACTCTATTCATTACTTTGAGTTATTTGGGACATTTTACTTGGAATTATCTTTACCACCAAAATAAAAACCAAGCGCACCACTAACTAAGGCTGTTTGCGATGTAAGTAAAAGGGTGAGCAAATCTTTATTTAAAGCTGATTCTTTTAGTAAATCTTTATATACAACCGCAATTTCAGCAGCTTTAGGAGTCAGTGTGTTATCACCAGATTTAGCGACTTGTGCAGTCTGAGTCGCGACATACTCGATAGTTTTTGACACTAACCATTTACTAGCAATCAGATCCCCAGCTACTAATATACCAATGCCAATATTTACCCAAATAATGAGATTAATTAGCCGTGTTGCAAGGTTTCCTCTAATCTTATCAATCCCAATTGAAGACGCTTGGTTGTCAATGTCTTTCGGCGGTTGTCTCTCTACAGCTTTATCAAGGCTTAAAGTTACAGGTAGATTTTCTGGTGCTTGACTCATGCTTTTATTATTGACAGTATTTTCAAGAGAAGTTTTGCTCAAATTTATCGATGTCTTCCCACTGAATTTCGGCAGTAGTACCATCTTTGCGCTCAACCAAGATCTTACCGCCCTGCTCAAGCTTGTCCAGAATCAGTGCATCAACAGCAAGGGCATGACGTATAGCGATCGAGGCAGTCACACCCTTACCTTTATCTTTCTTTCTTTGTTTGCTAAGTTTTTCAGTTAACCATTTTATCTCGCGTAAAATATCTGTTTCTATTTCAACAGGTACAACGTCTGGATTAGTTTGAGTATTCATATTTCACTGCCATGTATTATTAACTCGATAAAAAAGCAAGAATTAGTAGTTTTTTGATTTATTTGGAAGTTTTCTTAATAGATAGATTATCAGCATAGCATTATTTTTCTCAAGTGTAAACATAGACTTCTAAATTAATATTACTATTCAGTATTATTTCTCAATTTCTATTTGCCGAGGTCGCAAAGCTTCAATCTCCTCAACGTTAAAATCAAAATTTGTGACAACGGCTGTTTTGTCGGCGAATTTTTCGGCCAAAGCGTGTATAGCAAGTGGCTTTTTGGATTTTGTACTATGACTATTAACGGCATCATCTATATACATGCTTTTACTCCCGCGTTAATTAGGCTTTATCCAAGTCTCTTAATTATAACGAGACTCAACAATAATTTGCATCGGTTTTATAGAGATTTTGCAGGCATTTTAAAAATTATTTTGTAGAAGTTTTACCTCTAAAAATATTGCTAAATTATTGACAATTAATCCAATATAAATCTTCTAAAAACCACTGAAAAATTCTAATTATGCATATTTTAAAAATTCTAAATTCTGCTTAAAAATTATAATTTTTTATATCTTAAAACTTCCAAATTTTACTTAAAAATATATTTGTTTTAGTATTTACAACCTCTATTTTTTAGGATAAAGTTATCTTCCATAGAGTCGAAAAACAGATGGGAGATAGATGCTATGGAAAGACGTATTGAGTGCTTCTCGCTGACATTGAGAGACACCTATGATAATATCTATTCTTTTGAAAAGCCAAGTTGGTTTGGCTCTTTAATACTTGAAATTAACGAGAGTAAAAGAGAAGCAAAAGTGATTATAGAATCATGGGGTTCCCCTAAATCTGTTTCTTTTATCTCTGATTTTATGTCTTACCAGTATGAAGAAATTGCATAGAGTGAAGATTATCTTATATTCTTTTACTTGATCCGATCTAAACTCAAATCAGCCTTAAAATCAGCCTTATCTTAAAAACAAAAAACTTTATTAAGGTGTCATATGGGAATTATCAAGCCAATCAACTCTGAAGTCTTTTCACAATTAAAGAAAAGGTTCTCGACTCAATTCGATGGAGAAATTGGAAGGCTAAAAGACGCTCTTAATGAAAAGTACAAACCGAAGATAAAAAATCTGTCAGGAGATTTGATTTCAGCTAAAACTTTAGATGAAATATTTAAGGGCAAAAAAGATTCTACCAACGAAAAGAATTTAAACTACCTTTGTGATCTTTTGCTGGACTGCCCTAGCTATGTTGAGTCTATAGAACTTTTAGAGTCAAAAGAGAAGCCAACTTCTCAACCTAATGTTCCAATTTCAAGCCCACAGGAAATTGCTCCTGATTTAGAACAATGTCTAACTAAGCATAGAGAAAAGGCAAAAAAGCGCTGTGGCACAATCCAGATTTTAGATAAACATCAGGCACTGCCTACTATTGAGATTTATACTACAACCAAATTCTACAATCTCGAAGATCGCCGCAAAAATGATTACATGGAAGTTGTGGGTGATCTAGTGGATAGAAGCTCAGAAAATTTTCAAGAAGTCCTGATTGATTCTTTGGAGGAAGTAAGGAGAAGCAGTCGGCTTTTAGTTTTAGGTCGTCCTGGTGCTGGGAAAACAATCTTTTTAAAATATTTAGCCTTGCGATACATCGAACCAGAACAAAATTATACAGTCGAAGACTTTGGTGAGCTTTTGCAACCAGTATATTTGCCATTGCGTGTAGTCGCTAAGTACATCTGCAAACATGGGCTTTACGAATGGCTTGTCCATGATATTTCAGAAGGGTCTAAAAATGTTGTTATTGCATCTGGTCTGGATAAAATGTTTAAAGAAGGTAAATTTATTATTTTTTTGGATGCTTTAGACGAGACAGCAGATATTTTTGATGAGATTTGTGAGCAAATTAAAGATTTTTTGTATTTATATCCAAATAATCGAATTGTCATTACTTCGCGGCTTTCAACTTACTATCCGATGTTTGATGGATTTAAAAGCGTTGAAGTAGCCAGCTTTTCGGAAAAACAAGTTGAGCAATTTGTAAAAAATTGGTTTTGTCAAGAGTTTGAAAATGATGATAGCGACAATAAAGGTGACGACAAAGAAAAAATTGATGTCGATGAAATAATAGCTAATTTTTTGCTCAATTTAAAGATGAATTCACAAGCATCTAGGCTAGCAGATAACCCATTATCTTTAACTTATTTATGCATGCTTTATAAGGGTAATTATGGTTTTGCAAAATGCGAAGCAGAAATTTTTAAAGACGTTGCTGATATATTTTTGAGGAAGTGGGATGAAGCCAGAAACATTCGCGATCGCATTCCACAGTTTAAAGACAAGCTAACTAGGTATCGTAAGTTCACGATGTTTGCTCTTTTGGCTTATGAAGGGATGACTCAATCTCCAGCCAAGTATACTTGGAAACAGAATGAAATTGAAAACTGGCTATATGAATTTCTACTAAAAGTGTCAACTCCTCAAACTAGCGATTCCGAATCATCTATTAGAGAAGATGCCAAAAATCTGCTTAATGTAGCCGTTATGGATGATGGATTATTAGTTCCCGCTTCCCGTGGTTATTTCGCATTTCCCTATATTTCTATGCAAGAATATTTTGTTGCTGAATATATGATTCGGAACTCTTCTATCCAAAACGAGTTAATCGCCCAGCATCTTCTCAAAACCAATTGGGAGACAGTGTTCCTAATGCTTGCCGAACTCATGCCTGATTCAGACGATTTGTTTAAAGCCATGTTTATTCAAATTCAACAAATTGTGGAAGAACATCCTAAAATCCAAACGTTTCTTGTATGGCTAGAGCAGGTTTCTACTGACTTTGAAATGGGTACTTCCTCATGGCGGTCACAAATTATTTTACTTGATATTGTTACAGATTTACATATCTCTCGCCGAACACCCATCAGAGATGTATTTGCTTTGCAGCTATCCAAAGATTTGAAAGTTTATAACGAAAGACGCAAAAAAGCTCATGACAATCAACCCAAACTAATTATTTCGCTTTACCTTGCTATCGCATATGCGCTGGTAGAGGATAAAATTTTTCTGGGTCAGGAATGGTATAAACCACTAAGAGAGACAAGTCCGATGATATTAGAAGTCTTGTGTGTTGATGAATCAACTACTATTTCCGACCAGATCGAGCAAGCAATTGCTGAATCACAGGAATATCAGCGAGATGAGCAATTAACCGAGGCGTTAATTACTTTAAGAAAAACATTAGATGATAATAACTGTTTGGAAGACTGGAAAAAGTGGTGCGAAAGTCTTAAACAGGTGATGCTACAGAAGCTAAATGTTGGACATTCTGTTGAGTTTACTCAAAATGAACTTGATGCGCTTGATAGCTATCTTTATGGCAACAGTCTACTTTTAAAATGTATTATGGGATACAATATTTCGTCCCCAGCATTGCGTGATCAAATCGTTGACTCACTACTTTTACCGCCAAACCTGATTCCCAAAAACCTCAAAAAGGTTGATTGAATCTAGAGGTTATCGCTACTCCCCTGAGCCAAAAAGTCTGAAACTGGATTTTTGGCTCAGGGATTTTTTTGTAACTTTTTATAGCTAAAAACTTCTAAAAACTTCTAAAAAAAGCTATTTGTGTGTTATGTTTCTATTATCTTGTTTTATTTAACTGTTGACACAGCGCCATGAAATTAAACTGCAAAGGTTTACTGCCATTAATTTTTGCTGCCACTATGGCTGCCAATGCTATGCCATTGGTAAATGTATCCCTTCAAGATTCACACTCAACAACTGTGGTTAGCGCTGACAAACCTGGCGGTGGTCCACGAGAGACATTCAATACCTAAATTGAAACCCAATCAAATAAACACCATTGTCTTATTCTTGAACTATGCAAGCGCTTCCACAAATATCATAGTACACGAGTCCGATCTATTCATTCTAGTAAATTTACTAAGTTTTGTCGTCATTTTTGATATTCAATTTTTTAAGAGCTAATTCCTAAAGAAAATATTAAGAAGCCGGAAATTCTTATAGAGTAAGTCTTTTTAGCTATCAGGTTAGCTTTTAGCGACTTATTAAATCAACTCTTAAGTCAAGGTCGCACCCGTTTCGGCAACTTCCTGAGGGTGATATTAATAGAATACTTTTTGCCCACCGTTAAAATAGTCGAGTAGTGGACAGACACAGCTAATTTGATGCTTTATAAGAATTTGGATATGTTTACGCAGTAAGCTTTTAACCTAAAACATACTGCACTATTTTAGGTGTGTCTGTCCAGTAGGGTGTGTTAATGGAATGTAACGCACCTTTTTAATAGCTCATAAAAATTCGTTTTGACTCTAGATTAGACTCGAAAACGTTATTACGGTTATAATTTAAAGGTGTTTGTTTTTAGAGGTTATAACTATGACAAATCAGGAGGTTTTAAGCGAGTTTTTATCTCTCCCTGCTGATGCGCAAAGCCAAGTAGTCAGTCTGATAGTCTTTTTGAAGCAGAAATATACAGATACTGAACTGCATTCTCCTTCATTGAATGTTGATTTAGTGAATGATCCTTTTATTGGAATGTGGCGTGATCGTCAAGATTTAGATAGCAATGCTTGGGTGCGAAATTTACGAAAAAGCGAGTGGTCAAAGACAGGTGGCTAGTTCAACTATCGTAGATACCGATATAATCATTGATATTGGTCGTGGTATTCCTGAAGCCGCTAATTGCTTGCAAGGGTTGAAATTAAGTTCTAGATTGGCAATTAGCGTAGTTACACAAATGGAATTAATTGTTGGCTGCACTAACAAATCAGAGTTGCGGACGCTGGAAAATTTCCTCCAACAGTTTGACGTAATTAGAATTGACCTACCTATTTCAGACAAAGCGGTTGAATTACTCCGCTTGTATCGGCTAAGTCATGGCTTACTTATTGCCGATAGCTTGATCGCAGCTACAGCAATAATATACGAGTTACCTTTCATAACCAAAAATCAACGAGATTATCGATTTATTCAGAATCTCAATCTATTACCCTACCCGTAGCGAAAAACCTAACACCCCTAACAAGCTTTTTGCTACTTGCATTAATCCAAGCTTAATTTATGTTTTTGTTGGGTTTGCTGGTGCAATCCAACCTACGTTTTTCTGAGACTATGTACTGGACAGTTTCAGCTAAAATAGTGCGATAGGCAATCGATCAAAAAGCCTTTAATAATGAATTATCCAGATTTTCTATTGCATCACTTTAGCTGAAATAATTCACTACATTTGCTATAGGGTTTCTCTAGCTTAAAAAATCCTATATAAGGCTTGCTTTCGCATCTATAAAGTGTTAATTTTACAAGCTCTAGACTAACAACAACTTATGAGACTTCTAAATCTTTGAGGTAAAATCACCCTATGCTGAGCAATTATTCTACAATTCAAGTCCATTATCCTCAACAACTGACTTCTATGATCAAGGTAATAACTTTATGGAGCATTACCTTTTTTTCTATTCTCACCTTTTTGTTTTGCCAACCTGTTCAAGCAGCAAGTGGTTATTTGGGTGACTGTGAGCTTGATGGAGGCGTTTATCGTGGTTGCGATTCCTTAATGGGTCTACAACCTACTTTCCTCAAGGTTGCTATCAGTAATACAGTTGATTCACGACGTTGTATGTCATCAGTAAGCTCATCCGCTAAGAAGATTCCTATTGTCTACTTTCAAAGTCAGGGTAAACCTGCTAGTTGCTACAATGTGTCCTATAACTCTAATGGATGGAATTTTGTTGGTGAATGTAAGGACATTAAAGGAATTATAGCTAGTGATACACTGAGAAATACCATTACTGTTAACAATCAAGTGATTGTGCGCATGGATCAAGGCGTCTGTTATCCTGTTAGAGTAGAAGCATATCAATAATAATGGTGGTTATCCTGAAGTCTTGAGAACTTTAGCATTCGTAGTGGATTGTTTCACTTAAAATAGTTCAAGTAGTGGACAGACACAGCTAATTTGATGCTTTATAAGAATTTGGATATGTTTACGCAGTAAGCTTTTAACCTAAAACATACTGCACTATTTTAGGTGTGTCTATCCAGTAGGGTGTGTTAATGGAATGTAACGCACCTTTATCTAATCTTTCAAGTTTGTACGTTATGTTGACGCTAACACGCCCTACTGGATTGTATTTTTATTGATCTGCATATTTCAAGATATAGGAACTCCTTTGCGAATGGCGGTTTGATGGTCTATCAGAATAACATCGTCAGGATTGAGGTCGAACAATATAACCCTACCGCGTAATTGATTTCTGATTTCATTATTTAAGTCTGCGATCCAAATACCCGCACTTGGGTCAGTGGTTTTGACCACAAAAAGCAGCTTGATTTTAGATAGGCTAGTGGGGAAATTAGGACAAGTGGCAAAAAGCTCGTTTTTCATACTTTCCCCTTTGCTAGAGCTAAGCCAAACCCCAGCCAGAAGAAATAGCGTATCTGTGGCTTTAGTTACAAAATCCTTAATGAAGTCTTGCGACTTTTTAGGTTTTTTAGATTTTGGATGATCAAGTTGAGTAAAGTCTTTGACTTCTAAAAAATAGATTTGATTGGTAGTTTCATCCCACCAGCCAAAATCCATTTTTTTTAGCGACAACGTATTTAATTTTTTACGCCAAGTTGGACAATCAGAAACCCGAAAGTAATCCTGATTGGGAAGATTAATAGTTAGCCCTGATTCTGAGTAGATTGGCATATTTAAGATAGGCTGAGATCAATATCCTGCTCGTATAAACTGAGAGATGTTTCAATAATTGGGTTACTGGGAAGTCCATCTCTAAGATCGTGAAACTTTCCAACTACATTGCTTTCTTCTTTTAAAAGAGAGCAAATCTGGATGTTTTCATTATGTTTACGCGCCAGTAACTCGAATTGCTTGATTACGAAATAGCTATGGGTAGCGAGATAAATCTGGATATCAGCTTTACTAAGGGTAAACAACATTTTGACTAAAGCCACAATTGCTTCGGGATGCAGATTATTTTCTGGTTCGTCAATAAATAGAATTGAGCCTTTTTGTAAGGAGCGATTACGAATTAGGGTGATGAGAATACCAATTTTTTTGACACCTTCAGCAACCTGAGACATCCAAAACCTTTCCCGTCCGCGCTTCAAAATAAATTGCTTGCCTTCACGAACAATTTCACCTTCAAAGAGTTGGACTAGGTTTTCTAGAACTTCTTTCATGTCTTTTTGGATATTACCTTTAGTAGTAGATAGACGGAGAGACATGATTAGGTCATAGTAGGTATCATCAAAGCCAAATATTTCTAGCTGCTCTCGTGTAGAGGAAATCGCATCAAAGGCTGTTAATACTTCTTTCGGTGGAATAAAGATGGCACTAAGATTTTTAGGTGATCCAATATGGTTAGAGCAATCAGTTATTTTGCGCGTGGTATCACGTCCAAAGGAAAAATAATAGTTCTCCCCACATAAGCGCGATTCGACCTTTAGCTTGGTTTGTCCTTTGGTAACCAGTTCACCGAGTCCTTTTCCTTCAGGTTGAAATATCCAGATTAATTTGTTTGCTAAAATCGTACTAAAGGTTTCTTGTAGTGCGTTTGGCTGTGATTGCTTGTTATAGCTTTCTAAGCTTTTAGCTAAACTATATAGAACTTTAAGCAAATGACTTTTCCCTGTGTCATTTTTGCCAATCAGAATGTTGATTTTGGCATGGTCATCCCAGACAAAATGATTGAAGATACCAAAATTTTCAAGTTCTAATCTAGAAAACATTAATTTGCCGATTTACATTTGCAGTAGAACGAGTTGTTATCGTAGTTCGAGACTACTGCATAAAACATACGCTAGTCAAGATTTGTTTGGGGAGCATCTCAATTAGGCGCTGGGCAAATATACTTAGAAGAAAAGAGGTGTAAAATAGAAAAAAGCTATCCCGTAAAAGCAAATGACACCAGAAGAAAAAAGTAGACTCGAAGCCTGTACCAGAGAGATATCCGAAATCCTGTATCGAAATGCCGAAGCGAAAGATGCCGAGCAACTGAAAACGTTAGAAGGGATCGAAATAGCAGTGCGAGA
>JBAXSK010000175.1:0-9307 GCA_037130765.1 Pseudanabaena sp. ELA607 | reverse complement strand
ATTTATCCTCAAAAGTAAAGTTGCTGCAAAAAACAGTCCCTAGACTAGCGAATGCAGCAACGTAATGAATTATTCAATTATAGCGAATTAAATCATGACTAATTCCCTTGACAATAGTAGGCCTAACCTTCCTTAAGCTGACCCGAAGCAGAATCTAAATCGAAGAGCATCTGTAACATCTGCATCGCCCGCCGCCGACTTTCAATATCCTGCTGGGCCCGCAGTTGCACCATCGGATCATGCAAAATCTTATTGATAATCCCTCTGGTCATGCTTTCAATCACGTCTTGATGTTTATCGGCAAATTCTGTCCCCAAACGGGATAGCGCCTTTTCCATCTCTTGTTCGCGGATGATTTCCATCTTTTGTCGCAACTTGCTAATAGTGGGCACAGTTTCTAGAGAACGCCACCACAGTTCAAAATCTGCCACACATTCTTCTAACAAAATCTCCGCTTGGGCTGCCATCTGACGGCGACTCTCTTGATTTTCGGCGACAACAGCTTGCAAGTCATCCACATTAAATGCTCGCACGTTCTCTAATTCATTTACATCAGCGCTCACGTTACGAGGAACCGAAATATCTACCAACATCAACCCCGGATGCTGCGGCGCAATTTCCAATAGATGTTGTTTA
The DNA here is from genome assembly GCA_037130765.1 of Pseudanabaena sp. ELA607. Lineage (GTDB taxonomy): Bacteria > Cyanobacteriota > Cyanobacteriia > Pseudanabaenales > Pseudanabaenaceae > JBAXSK01. The sequence goes on along the minus strand of JBAXSK010000175.1, from coordinate 8,671 downwards.
CTAATGAGAACTTCTGTGGCTGCCGTACTTGTAAATACCAGATCCGACACCGCCACACAATTAAATAAATCGTCAGTCAAACGAATCTCAAAGTCAATGCTGCCATCTTGGAAGTCTTTGACCAATTCTTCGGCTCGAGGACGCGAACGATTAATGATCGTCATCTTCTTTGCGCCCTTCGATATCAAATGTTTCACCAAGAGCCGCGACATCTTGCCCGCTCCCAAAATTGTGACGTGTTTATCCGATAGATTGGTCAGCTTCATTTGCGCCAACTCCACCGCTGCCGAACTAATGGACACTGCCCCTGTACCAATTTCCGTTTCGGTGCGGACTCGCTTTCCTGCCGACAGAGCATCTTTGAGCAAACGATTTAAACAACGCCCCGCCCCATTATGCTGTTGGGCCAGACGCTGCATCTGCTTGACTTGGGCTAAAATTTGCCCCTCACCCAAAACTAAACTATCTAAACCCGATGCAACGCGCATTAAATGCATCACCGCATCCTGTCGCAACAAAATAAACAGATACCGTCGCAGAAATTGCAATGGTAGTTGGCTAAACTCTGATAAAAACTGGGTGATTTCGCGAATGCCGCCCTCAGTTTCACTAGTGACCACATATAGCTCCAAACGGTTGCAAGTGCTGAGGATTGCCGCTTCTTCGATATTAGGATAACTAGTTAGTTGAGCAATAGCTTCCTGCATTCGGGCTTCGGGAATGCTTAACTTTTCGCGTACTTCCACAGTCGCCGTTTTATGACTCAAGCCAACAACTGCAATATTCATAAACGTATGGTTGTTTGTTATAGGTGTTGAAAGGGTAAAAAAATCAATAAAAAATTAACGCAAGAAGAAAAATTTTAGTTTAAATTTATTTGGTTTTTAGTTTGTTTATTTAATCTATTGCTAGAGCTTATCAGGATAACGGGACTGATGTGGTAGGTACTTATTACTCCTTAACTTTCCTTAACCTATTTGCAAGCAATTGTAGGATTTGGGGGGATTTGGCTAAATCTGCCAAGGATTGCGCGGTTAACGTTTCTTACCCCATCAAACTAGCAAGGGCTGGATCTCTAGCATAAGTGATCTTGAAAATTAACCGTGTCTAATTTAGCTAGCCAAAGGTTGGGGATCGCCTAAAAATTAGGGTGTGCTGCGCTTTCCAAAAATTGCACTTCACACCCTAAAGTTATGTGTATCAGAACCAGGGCGATCGCTGAAATTTCTATAATTGCGGAAATTTCGGCGATCCATTACCTGCTCTATGAATTAAACCAAGTTAATGACCTTAGGAGATTCACCAGTCAAGTGTACGGTATCAACGAAACGAGCCGTGCGGGACTTGGTAGAAATTACCAAAGATTCAGTGCGGCAACCGCCAGCAAAGAAACGCACCCCATTCATCAAAGTACCAGGGGTAATCCCGGAAGCTGCAAATAAAACTTCCTTGCCACAAGCCAACTCATGGGCATCGTAAATCTTATCGGGATCTTCCACACCCATTTCCTTCAAGCGGGCAATGTTTTCGGCTTTGTCCCACTTTTCGCTTTCAGGGGTCTTGACTTCATCAGGATCATAAACCAAACGACCTTGGAAGTGACCACCCAAACAACGCATCGCTGCTGCGGAAATGACCCCCTCAGGAGCTGCACCAATACCCATCAAAGCATGGATGTTTGTCCCAGCAAACGCGCAGGAAATCGCAGCAGACACGTCGCCATCACTGATCAAACGCACCCGAGCACCTGTCTGACGAATTTCTTGGATCAAATTCTTGTGGCGGGGACGATCCATCACCACGATCACCAACTCATTGACAGCGCGACCTAAACACTCCGATAAAATTTTGATATTTTCGGTCGGGGTTTTGCGAATATCCACATGACCCTTAGCCAAAGGAGGCGCAGCTAACTTGTCCATGTAAAAATCGGGGGCGCGGAACAAGCCATTACGCTCCGAAATTGCTAAAACTGCCATCGAACCATTTTGCCCCTTAGCCACTAAGTTAGTGCCTTCGCAAGGATCAACCGCAATGTCAATTTCTTGTAATTCATCAATGGTGCAGAGTTCGGCCGCATTGGATTGGGTGCAAATCCCTACTTCTTCGCCAATGTAAAGCATCGGTGCTTCATCGCGCTCACCTTCACCAATCACGATCCGACCACGCATATGAATCTGGTTCATGCGCTTACGCATTGCTTCTACTGCTGCTTCATCGGCTTCATCCTTTGCCCCTAAACCCATCCAATGGGCCGAAGCAATCGCCGCTTGTTCAACGACTTCAATAATTTCTAGGCTGATTGTATTATCCATGCGTAGAGTCCTGAGTTCTGTATTCTCCTATGGCTGACTTTGGGGCCGCCCCAACCCATGCACCACACCCATGACCCTACCAAAATCAAGAAAATACCAAAATTAAAAAAATAAACACTTGGCGAACCGTTGTGGCAACCATCAAGCTAGAGCCAGCCCATGAGAGCAATCTAGGCAGTCCCCTAGGGATACATAGCTTTATATTGATGTAATCCAGACAATTATGCCGATGTATGCCGTTGGGTTTAACACCGCTGGGGCTTAATGATGTCTAAATCATTGAGTGATTATTTGGTGATTTTTGAGGTGGTTTTCTGGGTGGTTTAATTGGGTCTGATGGTGATGATTGGATAACCCCAGTGTTTAGTGTACAAGTGGTTGATACCATCCGACGCGCTCAAATGTAAAACGCTCAATATTAAATTAAATATTAAGCTGAATATTAGTTTTTGCTAAAAAATATCTTTTAACTCTAACTTTAGTCAGAATCTCTTGAACCTGAGTCAATGCTGATGATTTCTTATGGTTAAGAAATGCTTAACACTGATAGGATTGATTTAGTCCAGATGCCCAGCCTTACCTTAAAATTACTGGCGGTCTTCGCCCCAGAATTATCTTTTGCCATCACTTACTGGAACTACCTAGCGTAAATAATTGCCATGCTGCCAGACCATGCCCCTCTGACGGATCAACTAGCCTTAGGTTACGCGGACAGTTTATTGTCCGGTGAGTCCAAGCATCCTGAAATTCAAACTCAATCTGACGCAATCTTGCGCCATGACGAGTTGACCTATGATAAGCCCCAAGAGGCCTGTGGCGTTTTCGGTTTAATTGCACCAACGGGGGATGTAGCTAAATTAGTTTATTTCGGCTTGTATGCTTTGCAACATCGCGGACAAGAATCGGCAGGAATTACAGCTTTTAGCGGTAATAAGGCTCAGACTCATAAAGATATGGGTTTAGTGGCACAGGTTTTCAAAGAAGAAGTCTTGCAAGATCTCAAAGGCAATTTAGCGGTGGGTCATACTCGTTATTCCACCACTGGCTCGAGCCGCGTCTGCAATGCCCAACCGATTTGTGTCAAAACCAGTCGCGGTGAATTTGCCCTGGCCCACAATGGCAATTTGGTTAATGCGAGTCAGTTGCGTGGGGAATTAATTGCCCAAGGTCATGCCCTAGAGTCCACCTCAGACTCGGAAGGGATTGCATTTGCCGTGGCCGAAGCCGTAGACGAAGGGGCGGACTGGCAAAGCGCCATGATCAAAGCCATGCAACGATCTACCGGCGCATTTAGTTTGGTGATGGCGATGCCGGGCATTTTAGCTGGGGCAAGGGATGCCAATGGAGTGCGTCCTTTAGTCATTGGCAAAATGGCTGACGGCTCCTATGTGCTTTCCTCAGAAACCTGCGGCTTAGATATTATCGGCGCAGCATATTTGCGCGATGTAGCCCCTGGGGAATTAGTCATCATGACCATTGACAAGGGGATTCAGTCAGTGTACTGGGCAGAGTCCGCGCCTAAGTTGTGCGTATTTGAAATGATTTATTTTGCCCGTCCTGATAGTGTGATGCATGGTGATAGTCTATACACTTATCGGATGCGTTTAGGGCGGCGTTTAGCCCAAGAGTCTCCTATTGATGCTGATATAGTCATGGGTATTCCTGACTCTGGGATCCCAGCGGCAATTGGCTTCTCCGAAGCATCAGGGATTCCCTATGCTGAAGGATTGATCAAAAACCGCTATGTGGGACGAACATTTATTCAGCCCACCCAAGCCATGCGGGAATCTGGAATTCGCATGAAACTAAATCCTTTAAAAGATGTCCTCCAAGGCAAACGGGTAATAGTGATTGATGACTCTATCGTAAGAGGTACAACCAGTCGTAAAATAGTAAGAGCATTAAGAGAAGCAGGGGCTAAGGAAGTACATATGCGAATTTCTTCCCCACCGGTCACCCATCCCTGTTTTTATGGCATTGATACCGATTCCCAAGATCACCTCATTGCAGCTACTAATTCCGTAGAAGCAATTGTTAAACTAATTGAAGTGGATACTTTGGCTTATTTGAGTAATGACGGGATGTTACAAGCCACTGCCACCGACACCAAAAACTTTTGCACCGCCTGCTTTACAGGTCAATATCCTATTCCTGTTCCTGATCAACTCAAGCGTACTAAACTTATTCTAGAAACTGCTGCGCCATGACTAAGATCTTATTTCACTTAGCATTTCCTGTCAGAGATATTCCTAGCACCAAGACATTTTATGTGGATGGTTTAGGGTGTCTGGCTGGCAGAGAATCGGAAAAATCCTTGATTATGAGTTTGTATGGGCATCAGCTCGTGGCTCATGTCGAGGAGGAAGAGGCTAATGCTCATCAACGAGGTATTTATCCCAGACATTTCGGATTGATTTTCTATGCTGAGCATAACTGGATGGCTCTGCTAGAAAGGGTACAAGAAAAAAGACTTAAGTTTTATCAAAAGCCTAAGGTACGTTTTGCGGACACATCCTTAGAGCATCGTACTTTTTTCCTGATGGACTTTTCGGGTAATGTGTTGGAATTTAAGCATTATCGCTTTGAGTCGGCAATTTTTGGCGAGACGGATTTCCATCAAGTAGGTGATCATGCTTTAGAAGATCAGTTACCAGTGGGTCTACATCGCTAGCTTTTGTCCATAGCAGCATTGGGACAATTTGGACAGTACAGGTATTGTCAGTCTCGTGGTGACTAATGGCGACTAAATAAACAATAAATGAATAATTGCTTTAACTCAGTCAAGTCGATGGATAAGCATTGGCTTGGCATGGGTTTTCTGGCTTTGATGGCTATCATTTTGGGCACAATCCCTGTAGCAGTCAAACAAGCCATGCTGAGCATTACTCCAGAGATAGAGTTTGCTTTGCGTTTTTTAATCGGAGCTTTGATTTTAACGCCCTTTGCCCGTCGTCCTAGTTTAGCTTTGTTGCGAGACGGGATTGGTTTAGGCTTATTATTGGCAGTGGTTTTTGCCACGGCTACCATTGGTTTAGAAACCGTTGCGGCGAATCGGGCTTCGTTCTTTTTTGCCCTGACAATGGTATTTGTAACGGCATTTACGATGATTTTTCGGGGGCGGCGTTCGTGGCGACAGGCTGGGGCCACGGCTCTTGGTTTTGGCGGCATGGTGGTGATGTCTTGGCAAACAGGCGAGCCAGTTATCGGCAATGTCTGGTTATTGGTTTATGGCGTTGCTGATGCCGCGTACACCATTTGTTTAGAATCTGTGGCACCCCGTCACGATGCCATGACTTTTACGGCAGTGCAGTTATGGGTGGTGGCATTTTGCGGGGTGGTATGGGCATGGCCAGAGTTGCCGCAACAATGGGTCGCAATTGAGGCAAGCTGGCTCCTATTGCTATATTTGGGCGTGATTGCCACTGGTTTGTTAATGTTGTTGCAAATTGCGGCGCAACGATGGATTGTGGCAGAACAAGCGGCTTTATTGTTTGCTTTGGAGCCAATTTGTGGCGGTTTGTTTGCGTTTTGGCTCTTGGGGGAAGTATTTTCGGCCCAGGGTTGGCTGGGCGCGGTAATGATTTTAGGGGCAATTGGGTTGATTTTAAAAGAACCACCGCCAGTGGTGGAGACTGTGCCAGTAATATTATTTTCTGGTGTTGATGCTGAGTTGCCGCAGGATGACTCAGAGTTATTAGAGATTTCTTGAATTTGGATTGGTAGGTAAGATACCTACCCTACAGGAGATTAATCATTAATATCTGGATTGTGTCAGATCAGAAAATTGCTGTACATCCAAGTAATGATCGATATTTAGGCAAAATTTCCATTTTTAGCTGTGTCACAAGATCACAATCCCCTCAATAATGATCTTGTCCGATGTAAAAACAACTCATTAATCACCGCTTATTCTATGAGTAAATTCTCTGTATCAAGTTTTCTGAAAGCATATCTGCGTCCAGAAAAATCACCAGTTAACCATCCGAGACGTAACTGGTATCGCATTTTGTCAGTCAGTCTGGGGGTGTTACTGGCGGGAATTATAGGTTTGATTGGTTTTGGCAACCAGCATCCTGCCTATACCCAGCAGCCCACTGAGTATATTAATGCGGTCAACGATGCCAAAGTAGTTGAATCTTGGGAAGTTTATCCTAATTTAACCGCAATCACACCGACCACGCCCAATCTAGTGTGGCAAGATGCGACCAAAAAGCGCCTCGCGGTAGTAACTTGGACTACCCTAAGCAGCTACAACGCAAACTATACCGCCAAGCCCTTACCCCCCACCACTAGGGATATTTGGGTAACTGTCGTACCCGATCTGAAAAATTTCTGTAAGAATTTCTTGGCGACGGCTCCGGCTACGACTAATCTTAATCTCCGCCTCGAAAAATTGATGGGTTTACCCGCTAGCGATGGTGGTAAGACGGTTAAGCCTAAGGAAGTTTTTGTGCAGTTGTGGGTTTCGCCTAATGATTTGTTCCGTCCTAGCCCTGATCCAGAAATTTCTGACAATGTCAGCAGTGTCACCTATCCCACCACATATACTGCCGAACAGAAGAAGTGGTTTGACAGGGGACATAAACAATGGATTGATAATTTAACCAATACTTCCTATGGGCCACCTGCCGAGTCTGGCTATCCTTGGACTCGTTTAGGCTATACCTACGATTGGAATACTACTAATCCTAAGAATCTCAAAACCAAGGTGGGTTTAAGCGAATTTGTGATTGCTCCTGGGGCAAATATTGAAGTTCAAGGCGCTGTGAATACGGCTAGTTACTGCACGAAGTAGTGATTGAGAATTAGATTCTACAACTACTGATGGCTAGTTAGAAATCCAATTAAAAATCAAATAATGGTTTTGGAGCAGGTTCTACTACGGTTACGAACTTCTCTGTTACTAGTGCAACTCCAGTTCTCTTTGATTTCGAGCCTTCGCTGGGTGTCATCAGCCTCGGTGTAGTGTTTGGCATTAACAAATGGCGCAAGAATAAGAATAAAGCTTCCTAAGCTACGCCATAGACTTTATAGAGTCTTTTAAGTAAACCGGATTAATTATTTGTAGGATGGGTTAGCGACAGCTTAACCCATGCTGATGTTGGGTTTCATGCTTTAAACCAACCTACAGTTATCTTTCATTTAATTACACCGACCTAGTTATAAGGAGGATGTAAACCCAAAACTATGTCCTCCTTATAACTAGGCTTTTGGTGATCGCTGAGATTTTGATGACTTCGGCATTTTACTTTTTTGGTCAATAAGTTTCTGGAGTTTTGCCAATTGCTTTAGGTTTAATCCTGTAAATTGAGCGACAAGTTCTAAGGAAATGTTGGATCGCAACATATTTTGAGCGATTTTTTTAGACGCTTTAACCTCACCTTCGGCTATACCTTCAGCTATACCTTCGGCTAGGCCTTGAGCCTTACCTTTAGCTATGCCTTTAGCTAGGCCTTTAGCCATGCCTTCTAGCAGTATTTCTTGATAAATTACTGACTCTTTCATGATGTCGCTCCTCAAAAGTCTTTGGATGATTTCTTTATCTAGGGCTATACCCGATATTATAGCGGTGGACGCGGCGACGTTGCTTTGAACTTGTTTATCGGTAATTTCTTCGATTTGCTTGGCAACTTGTCTTAAGGTTGCTTCGGGATTGTTAGTTTGCGAGAGTGCGGCAAAGGGTAATAGTCCTTGATATTGCTGAAATATTTCCGTGGGTTGCTCCCATAATCTGATCACGTTAAATTCATGGCTTAGTTTGCCAATGTTAAATGTCGTTTCATGGACTAGGGAAGATTGGCTGGGGGTAAGGTAAATAACGACTTGATAAACCTGTTTGTTTGGGAATTTACGATATTGTCTGAGCCGATAGTCGGTCATGCGGAAGGGAATATTTTTGTTTGGATCGGTCTGAAATTCGATATGCAGAATAATCTCAGTTGATTCAAGAAATATTACGGAGTCGGCGCGGATGGGTTCGACTGAGAGTTCAGATGGTTCGATTTTGGTTAGGGTTATGGCTTCGCCTAATATCCAACTGGCGAAGTCTCTGGAGAAGCTTTCTGCTAAGAATTTACAGATGTTGTCAATCATTGCAAAATTTTATCATCTCAGGCTGGGGCAGTGAATTTGGCGTTGCCCAAATGCAAGATGAATGATGAAATAAGAGATAGAGATTTTAAGGAAAGAAAAGCAAGGCAATGCAATGCCCAAAGTGTGGATCAACCCATATTCGTAAGCATGGGAAACGAGGAGACAAACAAAATCATATTTGTGCTGATTGTGGTCGCCAATTTATCGATAATTACTCAGTGCTAGGATATAGCTAAGAGGTGAAAAGAATGTGCCTAAAAATG
>JBAXSK010000174.1:0-9319 GCA_037130765.1 Pseudanabaena sp. ELA607 | reverse complement strand
CTGTTTGGTTTGGATAATCCGCAAACCCGTCAAGAAATTATCACCCTAGCCCGCCAAAATATTGAACCCCGCACCAACGACTCAGAACGTAGCGGTAATTATTATGGTCAATTCAATTTGCAACTTTTGGCCCAGTTGATTGGTTATGAATCAGCCTACGGCCGCAATTCCTACGGTGACGGCAAAAATTATGGGCAGTTAGCGCCTTGGTTGAGCTACGAAAAATTGACCGCACCAACAGCCGCCCAAGTTCAAGCCGCTGTCAAGTTCTATCGCCAATTACCCCCAGACGGTCAGGAATATATTAGAATCCAACACCTCGCCACACGCAAAGCTGGAGAAATTACTGTTTTTGAGAAACTATTTTGGCGCGAATTAATGGCTCAAGGAACCGCCAAAGATCGACTTTGGGCATTGGCAGAATTAGAACGTCATGGCGATCCGCAGGCCATCCAAGAGGTGTTGCGCTTACTCAATGGCGACTTGAGGGAATTATATCCGCTGTCTAATTTAGTCAGTTATGAAAGTTTTGCCGACGAAGGAGCCTATGCTTACTATCTCTTGCTGGGCATGGTAGAGCGCTATCCTACATCCCGCTTTGCCATCGCTTGTCGAGAATATGGGGATTTAACCGGACGCTCTTATTTTGGCGGTGCGGAACGCCCTCCATCCATCCTCAGCGCCAATGAAAAGCTCTCTGCCGAAGCCAAATATCAGCGGTGGCAATCTTGGTTGAGTCGTTATCCTGATCATCCGGGAGCCGATGACGGGGGGTATTTCCTCGCCATTAGTTTGCAGAATCGGACGGCTAAATCCAATCCAGACCCTAAAAATCCCGATGCTAAATCCAACATCATCATCGCAATGGAGCAATGGTTGACGATGTTGCAATCTCCCATCGGCGATCAAGATGCCACCTATTTAGTCTGGCCCCACGTCCGCACTCTGTTGGATGTCGGCTTAAATATCTCTCAACTAGAAACCCTACTTCAAGACAATCGTTGGCAACCGAGTCAGCCTTTATTACGTTATGCCCTAGCAGTACATTATGCCCGACAACATCAATATGCCAAGGCTTTAACTCTTACCAACAATCTTAATCTCAATGCATTACCTGATCAGGTTTTAGCCACTTATTACACTTCTCGATTCTGGTATGACAGGGGCGAAGATCGGATTAAAGCTTTTAAAAATGAAGCCCAAACCATGCTTGTTGAACAAAGACAACGCTGGCAACAACTCCAACAATGGCAAGCCGAAAATACCCCTGAGGCACAATATCGCATTGCTAATCATTGGACAGAACGCGGCGGCTGGAAAAACGGTTACTTACCATTTTGGGATGGGTTACGAATTTATCGGTTACCCACTGGCAGAGACTATGGTAGTTACTGTAAACGGTGGTGGTCATGCAATACAGAACAGCGTTCCCTTGATGAAATCCGTACCAGTTATCTGGAAGGAAGTCAATTGGGGATTGCCCTCAATCTATGGCATCAATTACTACAAAATCGCAATTTAGCCACATCATTACGGGAAAAAGCCCTGTATATGCAAGGAATGACGTTGCTAGAACAATGGGAAAACCATAGTTACAACGAGACAGCCCAGATCCATCCGCCTTCGGGAGTGAAATCCACGGTACAACCAGCTAAACCGAGGAATCAGCGCACCCCCAACATCGAATCTGACTGGGAAAAAGAGTACGAGCTTTATCGCAACAACGAAAAAGCAATTGGTGCAGACTATCAACGACGACTAGATGAAATCATCAAAGAACTACAAACTAATTTCCCAAAAAGCACATTAATTGATGATCTTCTATTTTCCAGTTTCTTCATGAGTGAGCAATCTAGTTATCTTCAACAAATCGTTACTCGTTATCCCCAAGGTGATCGAGCTAGAGAAGCACGGTTTCTCCTAGAGCAAAGCACATCCCTACGTCGCCGTTAATCATACTCCCTTAAATTTAGCTGATGCTATGGCCCTAAGATGATTCATGTCATAGGTGGAGATAACCAGAACTCCATCAAAAACCTCTAGAAGCTAGGGATAGATTCATCAATATTACTAGCTCTAGATGCCTAGCTCTAGGTTTACCCAAACCAGAGCTAGGCAATTTAACCTTAATGGTAACGAGCCATAGGGTACGATCATCATCACAATCATCGCAATTCACCACCGCACTTCCTGCCTGATCCGCCCCAAACTAATCAGTAATTTTTGAGAATAGACCACAGGATGGTTTGGGAATTGGAATAATCTTGATAAATAGTTGCAGATTATTCCAAAACATGATAGAACAAAAGAAGTTCGCTTCCACAATGCCTTCGTCTTTCGCTACTCAAACCAATCAAGATAGCTGAGGCTAAACGGTAAAATACTTTTCCCATAAAACTCCCTCCATTCCCATTGGGCTTAGTGCCCTTGGGTGGATCTCTACTGTGACTAATACCTTAACCAGCTTACGAGACTACCAGTTTACGAGCTTAGTTAAGGTAAATAGATCTAGGCGAGCCATCTAGGGAGGAGCAAAAAGCATTGATCTAGAGCGTATTGATATAGAGCATTTGGAGCATCTATACAACAGCATCAACCATCCCTAACTTGCCGCCAACCGAATGCTCACCAACCGAGTTTCCTTAGGCTTGGTAATTTTAGGCTGACCTAGTTGCGGATGATGTTAGCCATGAGATTAGTTGTGAGTAATTACCTTAGGTAATTGCTTTGGGAAAGATTACCGCCGATGGTTAATCAATTACCACTCATGGGAGCTATTGCTTCTGATGTCTGTGAAATGTGAGTCACCAAACGTGACAGAAATGGGTATGGATAGTCTCATCCCTTGTGGTGGTGATTGATGACTCATCAGCCTAATTTTTGTGCGCCTATTTAAATTAATTCATCTTATTTGAATTCACTCCATAAGGTTTTATCAACTATGACTGTAGAATTTTCTCTCAATCTCAATCCCACTGGTTTAGATACTTTGCAAGGCTTACGCCAGCAATTACAAAGCTTTTTAAGTGAATATGAGGGATCGGTCGTTCAAGCAAGGGAACAACTCACCCATCTGGATGCTTTATTAACAATCTTGCCAGCTAATACCCCGATCACCACGAATACCCCGATCACCACTGCTCCCGTTGCGACTCCAGTTGTCCCAGCAGCGGTAGTGACTCCGGCTCCCATTGCGGTAAAACCCTTACGTGGTCGGGCAGCAGCCAAGGCTAAAGCAGAAGCCGCCGCCGCAGAAGCTAATGCTTTAGCGGAAGTAAAAGTGAAGGGTAAGCCTGGCCGTAAACCAACGGTAAAAGTGGCGGCTCCGGCTGCTGTGGGTACAGGTAGAGGACATCGGCGCAGTTCTTTGCCCACCTTGCCACCTTACGCGGGCTTGACTTTGACTAAAGCCATTTCACGGATTTTGACTGAGCATAAAGGTAAGTGCCTCAGCGCCGATGACGTGGTTTATTTGCTTTATGGTGATGAAGCCGAGAACTTCTTTGCCGTAGCTAAGGATCGGGTCACCAAGAATCTATCTAAGGGTAAAATTGATCAGTTATGGGATCGGGTACCTGGTCAATTGGGTTATTACACATTATCTTTGGCACAGGTTTCCGCTTCAGAATTGGCTAATCCTAAACCAATTCCCCGCAAGGCTCGCCAAAAGAAGGAAGGAGCGGTGACTGAAGCTGCACCAGTAGCCAAGACCAAAGAGCCGAAAGTCAAAGAAAAAGCCGCTAAGGTTGGTCGTGGTCGTTATGTCAGACAACCAAAAGCTGAGTCCGCACCAGTAGCAATTTCCACAGCTACATTACCCCGTCGTGCTGGTCGGAGTAGTAGTTTAGCCATGCGTGGCCCTTACCAAGGCAATACCTTAACTGAAGCGATTGCGAAGATTCTGCAAGAGCGCAAGGGTGAATTTGTGACCGCCGACAGTATTGTGAAAGCCCTATACGGTGATCTTTCCAATGAAACCTTCCGTTTAGCCAAGGATCGGGTGACCAAGAATCTATCTAAGGGTAAGCTTGATGGACTGTGGGAGCGCGTTCCCCATCAGCTAGGTTATTACACCTTGTCTATGGCGGCGGTGAAGGATTAATTGAATTCTTGATTGCTTGGTAATGGGATGCATCGCAGTAGATCACGCAACGGTAGAAATTCTCTCATCTGCTCACACTGCGATGTGTCTGGGAAATAGATTCTGCAAAATATATTGAGAAAATATATTAGCCAAATCCATTGATAAAATCCATTGGCAAATAAAATTAGGGGTAATTAATAAATTGAATTACCCCTAGATGTGCTATGTCTATGAACATAGTTGATAAAGATGGTGAAGATAATTGAGAAATCATTGCGAAATTATCTAGATCTCGCCTTTTTTAAGGTGGAATAACAGAGATATTTAGTGATTTTGGATTCTGGTTAGGCCCCTATGACAACTATTGCCCAAAGAGTGGCGCAGATTCAGCAACAGATTCCATCACACACCCAGTTAATTGCCGTGAGTAAATATGCCACAGTGTCGCAGATTGAGGCGGCTTATGCTGGGGGCGTGCAGCATTTTGGCGAAGCGCGAATTCAGGAAACTAAGCTTAAACAGGAGCAATTAACCCATTTAGAAGGGGTGCAGTGGCATTTGATTGGTCATTTGCAAAGTAATAAAGTCAAAGCAGCACTGCAACAGTTCCAATGGATTCATAGCGTGGATCGACTGAGCTTGGCTAATGAAATTAATCGTCTGATGCCCGTGACAGGTAGTACGGCTAAATTATTATTTCAAGTTAAATTAGCTGATGATCCTGACAAATTTGGTTGGGAAAGAAACGAGTTATTAGCTCACTTACCCGAATTAGCCGCGTTGTCCCATGTATACGCTAATGTGGTGGGATTGATGACTATTTTGCCTTTGGGCTTAGATGCAGGGCAACGACAGGCAGTATTTATGGCGGTGGCGGATTTTGCTCAGGAATTAAGAGATTTAGGCTGGCCGCAGATTCGGGAATTGTCTATGGGGATGTCTAAGGATTATCCTGAAGCCGTTAGTGCTGGCGCAACTTTGATTCGGGTGGGAAATCAGATATTTCAAGTTGGTTCGGATCATTGAACCGATAGCTATAGATGCTGTGATCAGTAAGTTTGAGGTTGAAGCATAACGCAAGCACTTAATTTTTTAAGTTAAACTAGATCTAGGTTTAATATGATTTTCTCTTGAAATAATTACACAAAATCTATATTGAGCGTGGGTTTTAACTTTGCTTTTAATTTGCTTTTAAACTGAAAATTCTGATAAAAAATTCTTCAAACCCTAAATCTGGAATTATTACCTTGGGGTGTTGTTATGGTCAATTCCTTAGATGTTGCTCGTTATTTTATTTTTAGGGCGTATGAGGCTGGCAGAGAGTCACTCATGACAAACATGAAAGTGCAGAAACTGCTTTACTACAGTCAAAGTTTACATCTGGCTCTATTTGATGAGCCTTTATTTGAGGATGAAATTCAAGCATGGCGCTATGGCCCCGTTTGTCCGCCTGCTTATCGTTTTTATAGTAAGTTTGAGGCTGAGCAGTTACCTGTACCGGACGCAAATGATTTACGGCAAATTCCTGAAACTGTCCAAAATCTTCTTGATGAAGTTTGGCAATATTTCGGTGAACTTCATGCTTATAACCTCAGTGATATGACTCATCTAGAATTTCCTTGGAAAAAGGCGCGTAAAGGTTTACCGGCCAAAGTGGCTTCTCAAGAGACAATTCTATTAGCGGATATGCAAGTATTAGGGCAAGCAAAACTCAAAGAAATGAGGGGAGATATTGTTATGAATAGTCGATCTTTAGATGACGTTATTTTGGATATGCAAACACAAGAAAATATTGGTAATAAAATTCTACCAATTACGCGATCACTAGTTGGTATTTTAAAAGGTGCTAACGTTGATGTCCCTAACTATCAGAAATATTTAGAGGAAAAGTATCTTTGAAAATTGTATTTGATACTAATATTGTTCTTGATGTTTTGTTAGAGCGTCAACCTTTTGCTAGCCAAGCTATTGATTTATTTAATGCCGTTGAACAGCAAACTATTCAGGGTTTTCTTTGTGCCACAACAATAACAACAATCGATTATTTGTTGTCTAAGCAACTAGGCAAGGATTCAGCTAAGATTGCTATTAATCAATTACTTAATTTGTTCACAATTGCAGAGGTTAATTATGTGATCTTAAAAGCATCCGTTGATTCAGATTTTTCTGATTTTGAGGACGCTGTTTTATATCATTCAGGAGTTTATGCCAGTGTTGATGGCTTTGTAACTCGAAATAGTAGGGATTTTGCAACTGCTAGGTTGCCTGTTTATAGCGCAACTAAACTATTAAGTATTATTCAGTAGACATGGCTAACATGAATGTGTGAGGTTTTAAGAACTTATTTTTTTAAGAACTCATTTTAAGTATGACGGCAAAACCCACAGCCACGATTGCGCCAATGGTGGTATTAATGCCGTTGACCATTTCATTAGTCAGCCATCCATAACGAGATTGCAACGTCGCACCGATCAGACTTTCAATGTTAGTGGCGATAAAAGCCGCAATCACACTCCACCCAATGCCGCTACTATCGACTAACCCCACCGCTTGACCCACCACTGCAATTAATAACGCCCCCAAAAGTCCCGCTAAAGTACCCTCTAAACTAATCGCTCCTTCAGTACCCGCTGCTACAGGCTGCAAAGTTGTGATCAAAAATGTCCGCTTACCGTAGGCTTTGCCAATTTCACTGGCGGTGGTGTCAGCTAACTTAGTACTAAGGCTAGCCACATAGCCCAAAGTCCACCAAGGATGGGGCCACAAAACATAACCAATTGCACAAATTGCCCCCGTTGCCGCCGATCCCCAGAGATTTTCAGGGCCTCTCGCCCCATCGCGCTTTTCCGCAATGCCTTTAGCTTCTTTAATGTCTTTGCCGATGCGAGTTACCCCCGATCCAGCTACCAAATACAACAAAATTACCGCGTATCCCTGCCAACCCAAACAGCCCCAAACCACAACCCCCAGAAACCAAGCGTGATAAATTCCCGTCGTAGTCAATACCTTTCTGGGCAACCACAAAGCGATCGCCCCTAAAATAGTATTTATAGCCAAAGCAGATAACCATTGCGATGTCAACAGTGGGGTGAATAATTCCAGTAATAGCTGCGATACTTTTGGGAGCATATTGAGTAACCAATGATATCCTTGCGCAATTGTGTTTCAAAATGACATTAATAAGCCCTTCATGGCTCTAGAACTAGTAAACAAGTCAGTAGCCGAATGCCAACTTCAAGCAATTCTCTATATGCATAAAGCAAATCAAATTTATGATGCAAGCATGGGATGTATTTCGCGGTAACTTACCTTGGATGGCGTGGAATGGCTTTTTAGCCGCAATTCCTCTAGCCTTGGCGTGGTTTCTGCTCAACCGCAGTTACCGCACCACACCAAACCGGTTAGGCATAAAGTGGTGGCTCAGCATCATTTTATTATTCCTATTTTTGCCCAATTCGGCTTATGTTTTAACCGATATTATTCATTTTGTCGATGATGTGCGCTCCCCTGATATTTCCGATCATGGGATTATCTTCGTCGTGATACCCCAATATTTCATATTTATTTGGTTGGGTTTTCAGTGTCATGTGTTAACCGTGATGCGTTGGGCTAAGTTCTGTCACCAACGGTGGGGCTTAAATATGGGCTTGAATGAACTTTTAACTAATTTGGTCTGCGCTGTGGGGATTTATTTAGGACGGTTTGATCGGTTTAATAGCTGGGATTTAGTCACGGCTCCTCTAGATTTATTGCTTAAATCTTTGCGACATTTAACCGAATTTCATTTTTATCTTGCAGTGCTAGTATTTTGGGGCACAATTAGCGCCCTATATGCCATTGCCAAACCCGTGAGCAAAGGAATTTATCTGTACTGGAAAAGTTATCACCTTGAAGCCTCCCATCATTAACCCCTACCTAGCACCGCTGGTTCTATAACATGGAACTATAACTTTACCAATTGAGTCACCATGAGGGGGAAAGTCCAAAACTTGCTTAGTTTGTTTGACGATACATCACCACATCTTAATTAACGACATTAATTCCTAGCTCGATCAACTGATCCCAGCCCTAAAAAGCCAATTCTTCATCTGCTTGGGACGGATTGAGTGACTGGTTACCGCGAATTCATGATAAATTCACTGTCGCAATTATTATTAAACCATTACTAAACCATTATTTTTGAGGAGTCCCTATTTATGAAAAACCCTATGGCAATGGTCTCTGCTTTAGCAATAGCTGGAGTTCTCACCATAGCTGCTGCTTTACCTAGTTATGCCGCTGATCCCTTCCGCACTGCCGCCCAAAAACCCCGTGCTTCCATCGGCGATGCAACCAGCAAAGCCTTTGAATTAATGTTTCGTCAAGGTAATTTCCCCGGAGCAGTACAACAAATTGATGTCGCCTTAGCTTCTAGAAAAGATAATCAGGATCCTTTGATTTATGCGATGCGGGCTTCCGTGGGTTTTGTACGAGATGACCTAGAAGAAATGCGCAAATATGGCGCTGAGGTGCGTAAATATGCCCATGCCCTGCGCCGTAGCGATCGGTTGCGGTTCCATCTCTACACGGGGGTCAGTGATTTAATTGAGGCAGGATATATCTTCCGCACCCAAGGCATTACCAGTGTGGGGCGGGTTTTACCCATAGTGAACCGTGCCTTAGATCATATTCGCACCGCCCAAGATATTGATGAGAAAGATCCCGAACTCAATTTGATCAAAGGGTTCATGGATATTTTGATCGCTTCAGCTTTGCCGGGGTCAGAACTAGACAGCGCCTTGGTCAGCTTACAGAAGTATGCTAGTCCTGACTATTTGAAATGGCGTGGTATTGCTATGGCTTATCGCGATGCCAAACGTAATGCAGAGGCCCTAGAGGCGATTAATCAGGCCATTAACAGCGCTAGTGGCAAGACCAATCCGCCCGCCAATGAAGTGGGTAACCCTGATCTAAGCTATCTCAAAGCCCAGATTTTGCGGATGAATGGCAAACAAAATGAATCTTTAGATTATTTTCTTGCGTCTCTAGCACAGGCGAAACAATTGCCGCCCCAAACCCTAGAAGCAGTACAAATTGAATGTCGCAACTTGTTGAAGGAATTAGGCAAAACTGGAGAATGCCCCGCAGCATTGTAGTACCCTGATTGCCTCTACTTAATTTCAAATTAGGCTAATAGATTAATTACTCACCTTACGCAGATAGAAAATCTGCCCTCATCCCCCAGCCCCTTCTCCC